>JABURU010000326.1 GCA_014762485.1 Gammaproteobacteria bacterium
AAGAGGGCAACTCCATTGGTGCCCGCGTCAACGTGGTCGCCACCGGCGTACCACCTGGCTGGGGCGAGCCCATCTACGACCGCCTGGATGCCGATCTGGCCCATGCGTTGATGAGCATCAACGCGGTGAAAGGGGTAGAAATTGGTGATGGTTTTGCCTGCGTCGAGCAAAAAGGCACCGAGCATCGTGACGAAATCACACCGCAAGGCTTCCTGAGCAATCACGCCGGTGGCGTTCTAGGCGGCATCTCCTCGGGGCAGGACATTATTGCCAGTATTGCGCTGAAACCCACCTCCAGCATGCGCATCCCTGGTCGCAGTGTGAACACCGAAGGCCAGCCGGTCGAGGTGGTCACCAAGGGGCGCCATGATCCCTGTGTCGGCATCCGCGCCACCCCCATCGCCGAGGCGATGATGGCGATGGTGCTGATGGATCACATGCTGCGCCATCGTGCACAAAATGCGGATGTCACTGTAGACACGCCGATCATTCCTTCTCAAGTATGATTCCATATGAATTTGAGCTCGACCTTGATACGTGAGTTGGAAAGTATGTTTAGCTTGATCAAACGGTCAATGACAAGGCGAAAGGTCATGAGGAAGCGGAATTTACACGAAGTAAATGAGTATTCCGAGTGGGCTTTCAACACGGTCAGTACCGTTTCAGCGAGCTAAAGGGGCAAAGATGCCCTACTGGCGGCTATCGAGCTATTACTTCTTCTATTTCGCCAGCCTGGGCGCCCTGATCCCATATTGGGGGCTTTACCTGAAATCTCTCGACTTCTCTGCCCAGCAGATCGGCGAGCTGATGGCAGTGGTAATGGCCACCAAGATCATCTCGCCCAATATATGGGGCTGGATAGCCGATCACACCGGCAAACGCATGGCCATCGTGCGTTTGGGTAGTTTGCTTTCCATATTGTGCTTTGCCGCCGTTTTTGTGAATCAGACTTACTTTTGGCTGATGGCGGCCATGCTACTGTTCTCGTTTTTCTGGAATGCCACGCTGCCGCAATTCGAGGCCACCACACTACACCATTTGGGTGATGCCCAACACCGTTATAGTTCGATAAGATTATGGGGCTCGGTGGGCTTTATCATCGCGGTGGCGATATTGGGCTGGGCCTTGCAGACAACCGACATCGCCTGGTTACCATGGGTGATCGTGGTGCTGTTTGGTTTCATCTGGCTCTCGGCACTGGTGGTGCCGGAAAAGAGTGCGGGCCATCTGGCGCTAGATCATGAGTCACTGTCGGCGGTACTTAAACGGCCAGAGGTCCGAAGCCTGCTGCTAGCCTGTTTCCTGATGCAGGCCGGGCACGGTACCTACTACACCTTCTACTCCATATATATGGAAGGCCATGGCTACAGCCGTACGGTCATTGGCCAGCTATGGGCACTGGGGGTAGCGGCCGAGGTGGGATTGTTTCTGGTAATGCACCGGCTGGTGCCTCGGTTTGGGCTCATACCACTACTCAAGGCGAGCTTTATTATTGCCGCGGTACGCTGGATGATGATCGCCAGCTGGCCAGGGGAACTTTATCTGATGCTAATCGCTCAGATACTGCACGCGGCTACTTTCGGGATTTATCATGCAACGGCTATCGCATTGATATATAAGTACTTTCCCGGCATGCACCAGGGCAAAGGGCAGGCCCTCTACAGCAGTTTAAGCTTTGGTGCCGGCGGGGCGATAGGGGCGCTGTACAGTGGTTACATCTGGGAACGGGTAGGCAGTAGTGAAGCATTTATCATCGCCGCTATTGTGAGTGTTATGGGGTGGTATATATTAATGAAAAATAAAGCGGTTATAGATTAGATAACAAGCTTTCTGGCATACTTAACTATTAAATAGCACAGCAAACCATAATAATTGAGAAGTAGAAATGGAAGAGACGGCATCAAAGAGCATAAATAATGATGAAATTAGCCTATCAGACCTCATTAAGGTATTGATTCGTAGAAAAAATACCATTTATGTCGTAATGGCGCTGGTAGTTATGCTGGCCATTGCCGCTGCGCTACTTTTACCTAAAAAATATCAATATAGTAC
Organism: Gammaproteobacteria bacterium; assembly: GCA_014762485.1. GTDB lineage: Bacteria > Pseudomonadota > Gammaproteobacteria > Thiohalospirales > Thiohalospiraceae > JABURT01. The sequence continues at coordinate 2,053 of JABURU010000326.1, forward strand.
CAGCATTGAAATTGGCACGATGATCGTCAAGGATGATATTCGCTTGATAGATGATCCGCAGACCCTGTTGGCCAAAATCACTGAAAGTTATATACCAGCAACCCTGGCCGAGTATTATGAAAATAATCCTGAGGATGAGACAGGATATATGATTACGGCACGTATACCGAAAAAAAGTGAAATCATAGTCCTGGAAGCGAAAGGCCGAGAAACAAGCGAAGCGGTATATAAGTTGCTTGAAAATCAAATTGTCGCAAGGATAGTTGACGATCATGATCGCTTTATTGGTGTGCTCCGAAAAGAATATGAGATCAAAATTAATAAGATATCTAATGAAGTACTAAGCGCGCAAGATCAAGTGACGTTATATAAAAATAATCTTAAGCGCATAGATGACAATATCCGGCTTTTGAAAACACAAATTAAGCAAATCCAGCAGTTGGTATCAGATGGTATCGCCAATCGGCGCAAGGCAGTCCGGGAAGTGAAGAATCAAGCTACCGCTATGACCTTGTTAATGATTGATAATGAGATTCAACAGAACCAACAGAGGCTGGATGCGTTAGAAGAAAAGATGTCGATCACATTATCTAATCAAAGAGATAACACCGAAAAGAAGTTGGCCGATGCGAAAAGAAATGTGAACGATAAACTAAACGA
>JABURU010000048.1 GCA_014762485.1 Gammaproteobacteria bacterium
TTGGCTGTTAACCGCGCGCCTTTACCCATGGATCTTCCCTACGATCCTTCCGTATTGGAAATCGACAGCTCGGTAATCCCGGTTATACAAATGGCGATCTCCACTCCACGTAGTGAACTGGAGACCAAACGCATCGGTGATCGCATTGTCGATGATCTGTTAAGTCTTGAGGGGGTCTCTCGTGTCACGGTGCAAGGATCACGTCGTGCTGAAATCAGCATTGAAGTTGATCCTAAGCGCTTACAGGAAGAGCGCATATCTATAGGTGAGTTGTCTCAACTATTGCAGGCCTGGAATATTAATGCCCCGGGTGGTGAACTGGAACTGCCTGAAGGTCAAAAGGTGGTGCGCATAGTTGGTGAGTTCAAGAGTGTAGAAGATGTTGCTAACCTGGTCGTACGCTCAAATGAGCGAGGCGGTGGTTTACGCCTGGGTGATATCGCAGCCATTAGCGAGGGATTAGAAAACCCAACACGTTTATACGATGTCTCTGGCCGAACGGCGCTAAGCCTGATCATCCAGAAGAAAAGCGATGCAGACATTATTAGCGTGGTAGACAACGTCAAGGAATATTCCGAAACCATTACGGCCCGTTATGGTAATGATGTGAATATCGACCTTTTTCAGGATATGTCCCGCTTTACCCGTATGCGCCTGGGCGTCTTGACCAATAACGCGATGGTCGGGGTGTTCCTGGTATTCATTGCCTTAATCATGTTCTTGCGACCATCCGTTGCACTCACCACTACCATTGGTTTGCCGATTGTATTTTTACTCGGTTTGTTTCTGTTAGATATCAACGGCTATACCTTGAACCTGATCTCCATGATGGGCTTTATCATGGTGCTAGGGATGTTAGTGGATGATGCCATCATTGTGGGTGAAAACATTACCTATCATATGGAGCAGGGGATGGCTCCGCGTCAAGCTGCGGTAACTGGTGCGGTGGAGCTGATGGGGCCGGTAACGGCAACGGTGCTCACAACGGTTGTTGCCTTTGCGCCGATGATGTTTATGTCAGGTCAAATTGGCAAGTTTATTATTGCCATCCCTATCGTGGTCATCACATTGCTATTGATATCATGGCTGGAATCTTTCCTGATCCTGCCCAGCCACGTTGCCTTTGCGACCAATGCCGCTAAACACCCGCCGGAGAGAAAATGGCTTACCTGGTTGGAGAACAGGTATGGAAAACTATTAGAACATGCCATCGACCATCGCGGTAAAGCGATCATACTGGCCGCGGCGGCATTCTTCGGTAGTATCACGCTGGCTGTTACCTCGATGTCATTCCAGCTATTTCCTCCTGTGGCCGTAGATCAGTATCTAGTGCGTGTTACGGCTCCTGCGGGCACCAGTATCTATGAAATGCGCGATTACCTGCGTGACGTGGATAAAGCAGTACGTCATGTTGCCACCGAAGAAAACCTGGAAAATACCATTATGGGTGTTGGCCAAATCGCCATGGATGCCGGTGATCCTAACACGCAACGTGGACCTCGCTATGGACAGATACGAGTGTTATATACCCCGGCGCTGTTACGTCCCGAGCATGATGCGTTAATGGATATGCGATCTCTGGAAAAGCAGTTGCCAAAACAGTTTCCTAAACTGGATTTTGCCTTTACCGAATTACGCCCGGGACCACCGGTGGGGCGACCGTTAGAGGCACAAATATCTGCCACCAATGTTGATGAAAGCATGCGCGCGGCACGCCAGTTAATGATGTACCTTAAAGGCATTAACGGTGTGACAACGGTAGAAAGTGGTATTGATTCTGGTGATGAAGAGATACATGTTGTTCTGGATCGACAGTTAGCGGCCTATGCCGGGGTGAATTTAACCACTGCTGCCAGCCATGTGCGTGCGGCGGTTGATGGATTACGCGTATCCACTATACGTCGTGGCACAGAAGAGATCGATATTACGATTAGATTGCCATCACAGGAGGGGGTAAATCAGCTGGAACAGTTACGCGGTTTACTGGTGCCCAACCAGCGTGGCGGCTTGATTCCTTTGTCTGAAATTAGCCGTTTTGAGGATAAGAAGGGCTTTTCTACTGTAAGGCATAAAGATGCCTTGCGGATCATTACGGTGATTGCCAACATAGATAGCGATATCATCACCAGCTTTGAATTAAATAACAAGGTTGCTGAAGAGCAAGCTCAGTGGCTTAGTGATTTGGATGGCAAGGTGAAAGTGAATTACGGTGGTGAAGCGGAGAAAAATACCCAGTCATTCCGTGATCTGGGGATTTCCTTCGGCTTTGCCATATTGGGCATTTTTATTATCCTGGCCATTCAATTTGGTAACTTCCGCTATCCATTTGTCGTGATGTCGGCTATTCCGTTTGGCGCGATAGGCATTATCATCAGTTTCTTTATTCATGATCTACTGTGGAAGCCACTTCCACTGTCATTTTTCTCCATGCTGGGAATGGTGGCATTAACCGGGGTAGTGGTGAATTCATCACTGGTATTACTGGTATTTATTCAGCGTGCGCGTGAAACTGGTATGCATTGGCGTGATGCAATCATACAGGCGGGGCGTAGGCGTTTACGTGCCGTATTACTCACAGCCGCGACCACCATCTTTGGTATCCTGCCTACCGCCTATGGCTGGGGAGGGCTAGATCCATTCGTCGCACCGATGGCATTGGCGCTTTCATGGGGATTGATCTTCGCCACGCTTATTACGCTTTT
>JABURU010000047.1 GCA_014762485.1 Gammaproteobacteria bacterium
AGGCCCCACCATCCCAAGTGATAAAATCACCGTCGCCCTCTGTGGCCTCCAGAAAGACAGAAAACAGAGACTTAGCCGAGCCGGCAACGAGTATCTTCAAGAGCACCAGGCCGACTACGGACAAATCACTTCGCCATAAAACAGAACACCCGGCCCGCGATACCCAGGCATTTAAAACCACTGACAAGCTCGCTGTTTCCAGCCGCGCCAGCAGTAGAGCTATTGATGAAAAGCCCGTTTCCCCAACGCCAGCGCCGATTGCAGAACCAGCGCCCGTATTTGAGCCTATCCCGGCCCTCCCACCAGAAGTATCACGGTCTGCCGTTAGCCCCGAACCACCAGCCCGTCGCGCAGTGGATTATGAGGACGAGGATGACAGCGGCATGCTATGGGTGGTGGGAATAATTTTGCTATTACTCATAATAGGTGGCGGCGCAACACTCTACTTATCAGGGGTCCTTTCCAGCCCGGAAAGAACACGCTATGCCGATACTAAGCCCAAACTGGACGTTGCTCCCATTGAGCCACGTGAACCACCCTCCCAACCCGTGTTAAGCGTCACTCCGGCGGTGCCGGAGCCAGCCCCCATAGAAGCCCCGGTGAGCTCTGGCGAAACGATGATCAGCGAAGAAGCAGAGACGATCAGCACCGAGGTAGAGCAACCGGTAACTAGCGAAGCGCCTTATTCCGCAACCATCGACGCTACACCGGGTGAGCTGACAATCACACTGAACGGACCGGATAAAGACAGTGAGCAACCGCTCCTGATTCAGGAGCCGGAAGCCGTAACCAGTGAGCCCGTTGAGACGGAAGCCACCACATCCCCTGATGAACTCCCTCAGCAAGCCCTCCCGGAGGCGCCATCTCCCAGAGCTCCCAAACCTACGCCTCCTGCCAGTAAGGAAATTGTCCATATCGTCGAACAGGGCGATACCTTGTGGGACATCGCTGAGCGCTACGTCAAAGATCCCTACCGCTACCCGGAGCTGGCAAGGTTAAGCAAAATCAGAAACCCAGATCGCATCTATCCCGGCGATATCGTGCGCATCATTCAGAAATAGGCAATCTGACGTATAATGCGCCGTTTTAATCGTACGGAATAACCATGCCGGTATTAACCTGCGGAGAGCTTGGCCTCCGGCCCTTAAGGGATCTACTCAGCCGCTATTCACTCAGCCTGGATATGGTCGACGTCGGACAACCCATTACGGGAAGCTGGTTCGGTGAGCCAGAAGCGGGCATCGTTGGCACGGAAATTATCGTCCGTGCAGATACCCCGGTACATTCTGCCCTGCATGAATCTTGTCATGTGATCTGCATGGACAAACAACGTCGCGCCAAGCTTCATACCGATGCTGGCGGCGATTACGATGAAGAAAATGGCGTCTGCTATCTCCAGATCCTGCTGGGCGACTACCTGTCGGGTTTCAGCCGCCAGCGCATGATGCAGGACATGGATGAATGGGGCTATACCTTTCGGCTCGGCTCGGCACAAAACTGGTTTGAAGCTGACGCCGAAGATGCTCGCGCATGGTTACTACAATACCAGCTAATCGATGATCAAAATCAACCTACCTGGAAACTACGATAGCAGAATCAATCTACTGTGCTATATACACAATAATAACCGGTAAAAAGGTATCCTGTGATGACAGTAGAAATCTATAATATTTATGAAAATATGGTGATTGACCATGTCATGGACCGCTATCAAGGCTCGAATGAACTCGACCATGAACAGCTGGAAGATATTATCTGCCTAACCCTGAACAAACTCCCTGCAAAATATGTGAGATTTCCCATAGATGCTCACGCCGCGCTCTCTCCAGAAGAGCACGACAAAAGAGACGAGGTGATCGATAATGCAGTACAATATGCTCTGGATATTGTTAAATTTCGACGCCAGTCACAACATTAGGAAATCACTTGTCTACTGCAGAAAATTACGACATTCAGGTATCAGTTACGACTGACTATATTACCGAGCAATCGATTCCTGAAGAAGACCGTTATGTCTTCGCTTATACCATCACCATTGAAAATCACGGCAAGATAGCAGCCAAGCTGCAAACCCGACACTGGTACATCACCAATGCCGACAATAATGTAGAGGAAGTAATGGGCGAAGGGGTCGTCGGTGAACACCCACACCTACAACCCGGCGAGTCATACCAGTATACCAGTGGCGCGGTAATTGAAACCCCAGTAGGTAGCATGTATGGCAGTTACCAAATGTTGGCCGATGATGGCACCAAGTTCGACGCCCCCATCAAACCATTTACCCTGTCGATACCTCACGCACTTAATTAAAAACAACAAAGTGAAGGACTACGATGTCATTGCGTTTTAGTTACACACTGATAGCACCGATCTATGATCTGTTTGTCAGCCAGCTAACCCGAGCGTTAAGACAACAAAGCCTACAGTCTCTCGGCGATATCGAACATAAACACATCCTGCTACCGGGTATCGGGACGGGGCTGGATCTTCCTTATTTACCTATAGGGGCACACTATACCGGTCTCGATCTGACACCGGCGATGTTAAAGCGTGCCGAACAACAAAAGCCGGAGAAGCTGGATATCAAACTGGTTGAAGGCAACCTGCTAAAACTAGATTTTGAAGATAACCAGTTCGACATAGTAATCATGCACCTCATTCTGGCAGTGGTACCTGATCCGGTTAGCGCCT
>JABURU010000046.1 GCA_014762485.1 Gammaproteobacteria bacterium
TTGCCTTCCACCATCGCAAAAGGCATCTCTTCCTGGGAGGGTTGCGTATTGTTCTCGTTAGTGTCCATGCCGTTTTCTGTAGACATATTAGCGGTAGCTCAGCCCCATCGCTTCACGCACCTCGTTCAAGGTATCCCTGGCTTCATCACGAGCCTGCTCACTACCCTCTTTTACAATATTCTTCACCAGATTGATATCCTGCTCGTACTCGCGAGCCCGCTCCTGGATCGGTTTAAGCTCCTCCAGCACCGCGTCAATAACCGGCCCTTTACAATCTATACAACCAATTCCGGCACTCTTACAGCCCTCTACCACCCAGCTACGAACCTCGTCGGAGGAGTAGACTTCATGCAACTGCCACACCGGGCAGCGGGCAGGATCGCCTGGATCAGTACGGCGCACTCGATTGGTATCCGTCGGCATCGTACGGATCTTGGCTTCGACATCCTTGGGATCATCGCGTAAAGAGATGGTATTGCCATAAGACTTGGACATCTTCTGGCCATCCAGGCCAGGCATCTTCGAGGCCTTGGTCAGCAAGGCCTGGGGCTCCGGTAGGATAATCTTGCCAGCACCTTCCAGATAACCAAACAGTCGCTCGCGATCAGACAGGGTAATATTTTGTTGATCTTCCAGTAGTGCACGCCCGGTTTCGAGGGCCTCTTGATCCCCTTCCTCCTGGTAACTCTTGCGCACGCTGTTGTACAGCTTGGCCGCCTTCTTACCCATCTTCTTGATGGCCGCTTCGGCACGCTCTTCAAAGTCCGGCTCACGACCATAGAGGTGATTAAATCGGCGCGCGACTTCGCGGGTCAGCTCCACATGCACCACCTGGTCTTCACCTACCGGCACCTGGCCAGCACGGTAGATCAAAATATCGGCACTTTGCAATAACGGGTAACCGAGGAAACCATAGGTCGCCAGGTCTTTTTCCTTCAGCTTTTCCTGCTGATCCTTATATGTCGGTACACGTTCCAGCCAGCCCAGTGGCGTGCTCATCGATAACAACAGAAGCAGTTCGGCGTGCTCAGGCACCCAGGACTGGATAAACATCTTCGCCGAGCCAGGATTGACCCCGGCGGCCAGCCAGTCGACGACCATGTCCCAGGAGCTATCGGCAATCTTGCCGGGATTTTCATACTCGGTTGTCAGGGCATGCCAGTCTGCAACAAAGAAAAAGCATTCATACTCATGCTGTAGCTGGATCCAGTTTTTTAATACACCATGATAGTGTCCCAGGTGCAAACGCCCGGTGGGACGCATGCCGGATAAAACTCTCTGGTGTTGTTTCGCAACCGAATTCAAGGTGCACTCCTACTATTAAAAAGGTAAAGCAAAAAGCGTTTTCATTATCGCCATCAGCGAGCCAATAATAGGCTGCATGATCAGCTCCCAGCCACCGAATATGACGACGGCCAGTACTATCATTATCCCGTACGGCTCTATACGACTGAGTTTCCAGGCCACTGGGCCTGGTAATACAGAGGTCAGCACCCTTCCCCCATCCAGCGGAGGGATCGGGAACAGGTTAAAGACCATCAATACGAGGTTGATTAATATACCGTAGATACTCATGCTGATCAGCGGCAAGGCAAACCAGCCCTGGCCCGCTTCATAGGCCGCCAATGAGAATTTTGCCACCAGCGCCCACATTATTGCCATTAACAAGTTGGAAGCCGGGCCGGCAATCGCCACCCAGGCCATATCGCGGCGTATATTGCGCAGGTTCTGCGGGGTAATGGGGACCGGTTTTGCCAAACCAAATATCAATGGACTGCCGCCAGCCATAGTACTAAGTAAAAACATCATCAGCGGAAACACGATGGTGCCTACAGGATCAATATGACGTAGGGGATTGAGGGTCAGTCGCCCCAGCATTTTTGGCGTTGGATCACCTAACTTGTAGGCAACCCAGCCATGGCTAAACTCATGCAGGGTGATGGCAAACAGCAAAGGCAGGGCTATTACGGCCAGCAGCTGTATCGTGTTGTAGTCAGACATTGGCGGGATTATACCTGTTTCGGCTAATCGAGCATATCCAGGGCAGAAACATCGCCCGCACCACGACGCATGATCACGGGAATATCATCTTCCAGATCCAGTACCGATGTCGCCTCTATGCCACAATAGCCACCATCGATGACCAGATCGACCGCATGTTCCAGCACATCTCGTATCTCATACGGCTCCGCCATGGGAAACTCATCACCCGGCAGGATTAAGCTGACGCTCATTAATGGTTCGCCCAGACCGGAGATCAAATCCTGGGCGATCACATTATCTGGAATTCGCAGACCGATGGTCTTGCGTTTGGGGTGTTGCAGACGACGTGGAACCTCCTTGGTCGCCGGCAAGATGAAGGTATAGGCCCCGGGTGTCAGCGATTTAACCAGGCGATAGTTGGTATTGTTGACCTTGGCATAATTGGCAACCTGAGACAGATCGCTGCACATCAAGGTGAAATGGTGCTTATCGCCCAATTTGCGGATCTGGCGTATACGCTCCATCGCACTCTTATCCCCCAGCAGGCAACCCAGGGCATAGCCGGAGTCGGTCGGGTAGACGATCACCCCACCCTGCCTGACGATATCTATCGCTTGAGTAATCAAGCGAGATTGAGGGTTTTCAGGATGGATCTGAAAAAACTGGCTCATGAGCTCACTACTATATTGTTT
>JABURU010000283.1 GCA_014762485.1 Gammaproteobacteria bacterium
ATGATATTGCCAAAGGACGAGGGGCCGATCACTCCACCCTCGATTCTATTGATGCCCGCAGGTTTTGACAGTCGCATGGATTAATCGAAGAAGCAACGGATCTAGTCTGCTGGCTAGTGGAAAACCATCTGAACATGTCACTCACCTCTCAACGCAAAGACATTAGTGATCCAGATGTGTTAAATGAGTTTGCCACCTTCGTACAAAACCAGAAGCGTCTGAATTACCTCTACTTACTGACCATGGCCGACATACGGGCCACCAGCCCCAATGTATGGAATTCATGGAAGAGTGCCCTGCTAGAAGAACTCTATCGCTCGACATCAGATATCCTTAAGCGTGGCTTACAGAACCCACTGCTCCGTGCCGAGCTAGTTAGCAAGGTCAAGCTAACATCGCTGGAAATTCTGCAGCAGCAAAACATCAACCAGCACAATATCGAACAACTGTGGCAACGTCTGCCCGATGCTTATTTTGTCCACTACTCGGCATATGAAATCGCCTGGCATGCACAGGCCATCCTCGCCAAAGCCAATATAGAAGTTCCGCTAATATTAATACGTCAACAAACCGAGCGTGGTGGAACAGAGGTATTTATCTATACCCCGATTCAACAAAAACTGTTTGCACAAACAACCGCGGTGCTGGGGAAGATGGCCCTTACGGTAGTGGATGCGCGTCTCGTCACCTCCACCGATCGCTACAGCTTTAATACCTTTATGGTGTTAGAGGAAGATGGCAACCCGATACGTAACCCGACTCGAATTGGAGAGATCATCTCTGAACTAAAGCGGGTATTATCGGACCAGGAACACCTACCCGATATGTTCCAGCGTAGCCTCTCGCGCCAATTAAAACATTTTCCACTGCAAACAGAAGTCACTTTTAATCAGGAACCACACCAGACACATACCGTAATGGATGTCTTCACGATGGACCGGCCAGGTCTACTGGCACAGCTAGCCAGGGTATTTTTAGATAAACAGGTACGTATCCTTAATGCCAAGATCACAACCCTGGGAGAACGGGCTGAAGATGTATTCTTCCTCACCGATCAGAAGAGCCGACAACCACTGAAACAGGCAAAACAGGAAGAGTTAAGGCAGGCGATCATTCACTCGCTGGATGGTGACTAAGCTTGTTATCAGCTCATCGCCTGTGCGAAGTTGGCTTTCACCAGGTCAATGTCTTCAATCGTAAGCTCCAGCTTATCCATGAGGTTCTCTAGTGAATCTGGCATTTGTTCAACCGGGTGTCCCTGACCTTGAGGTAGGGTGTAGAGCATATGATGAGCCAGCGCAACAATGGCCATATGATAGTCCACATCGCGCCCTAACATTTCGATGGTTTCCATTTCTGCCAGGTCATTCAGGGCATGAATGGTAATGTCTGGCAAACGTAACTGATCCAGCAGGCGGGTCAGCAAATCATTATGAGTGATTCCAAAGACTTCCTTCTCTACATCTTCCAGAGGGATCTGCTCATTAAGGGATTTATTGACCACTTCCTGATACTGATCCTTAAAGTTGGTGATCAAAATCAGGCAGCCCATCTCATGCAATAAGCCGGTCATTTCAATCTCTTCTGCCATGCGAGGATTAACTCGTTTCGCCAGCAGGTTACACAAGGTGGCAACCGCAAAGCTGTGATCCCAGAAGATTTGAGCTAGCTCACTTGGCTCTTTATCAAAGCCGCGCATAGTGGCCACAACCACCGCCATGCGGACATTTTTCAGGCCCAGTATACTCACCGCCTGACGCACATTGGTAACCTCGACCAGGCTACGATACAAAGGCGCATTGGCATATTTGATGATAGTACTGGTCAATACAGGATCATGCGAAATAGCCTTACTTAGGCGCAATATATCGAAATTCTCATCGGATACCAGTTTCATCACCTCGGCACCACCGGGTGATACATCCGGCATTTTCAATTCAATAAAGTTTGAACTCATCGAGAATTTCCTATGTTCCTAATTTTTCGTCTGTATAACTTACACTATGACCAATCAGGCAATCAAAACCGAGTTTAATAAGTCCTGATACTCATCCAGAATTTGATCCAGGTTTTCATCCGTCAGATCCAGCTTTTGTTTCAGTGCACTTAATGAATCAGGCACCTTTTCTATCGGTAATACCCCCTCTTCATCTTGAACCATAGCATCAATATGGTGTGCCAGGGTCAACACTGCCAGGTGGGTATCCACCGTGCTATCGATATTCTCAACCACCTGTTGAGCGGACATCATACGCATAGTCTGCATAGTCGTGGATGGTAAATGCATCGACTCTGACATATGCAGCAGGACATCGTTTCGATCAACACCAAACAGCTTCTTTTCAGCATCGACGATCGGCATATCCCTCAGATTCGCCGCCTTCACCAGCTTTTCGTATTCTCTGGGGTAGTTAGCAATAAGTACCAGGGCGCCGAGATCATGTAACAAGCCGGTTAGCTCCAGATCCTCAACCATTAATGGTGCTACATACTGTCCTATCAACCGACACATCCCCGAAATAGCAAAGCAGTGTTCCCACTCCAGATCCTGAATAAGCGAATTGCGAACCTCAATCGAACGCATGGTGACCACCGAGACGGTCATACGTACCTTTTTGTCGCCAAGCATTCCCACTACTGTACG
>JABURU010000139.1 GCA_014762485.1 Gammaproteobacteria bacterium
TTTTTTCAAGTAGTTGACTGCATACGATTGCATGCCTAGTCTCGTGGGCTCGGATATGTGTATAAGATACAGATGGATATGCTGGATGTTGATACACATGGCTTTGACATGATGGATCGCAAACTGTTATTAACACTGATAGAGAAATTTGCTGGTGGCCCGGTAGGCGTGGATAACCTGGCGGCGGCGATAGGGGAAGAGCGCGGTACCATCGAGGATGTACTTGAGCCATACCTGATCCAACAGGGCTTCATGATGCGTACACCACGTGGTCGTGTAGCGACACCTAACGCCTACCGACACTTTGGATTGAATGCACCCAGACCGGTTGAGCCGGATCTTTTTGATGATCAATAAAGGTTAGTTTGTGAAGAAGTTTTATTGGCCTGTACGTATCTATTATGAAGATACAGATTCCGGTGGTGTGGTTTATTACGCCAACTACTTAAAATATATGGAGCGGGCACGTACCGAGTGGTTGCGCTCACATGGATTTGAGCAGGATGAACTCATAGCCAATGACGGTGTCATATTTGCTGTGCGCTCGGTTGAAGCCGACTATTTAAGTCCCGCGGTATTTAATGATCACCTGCAGGTGAGTGCAGAAGTGATTAAAACAGGTCGGGCCAGCCTGACTTTTTTACAAGAGATCACGCGACAGGGAGAAGACAAGGTCCTATGCCGTGGAAAAATAAGAATCGTCAGTGTAAAACAGGATGCAATGAAGCCTTGCTCGATACCCAGGGCGATAATGACAAAAATAGGGGGAGATAGTGAAGACTGAACTATCATTGGGGCAGTTATTTCTGGATGCCAGCTTACTGGTACAGCTGATTATGCTGGCCCTGATCATAGCCTCACTCTATTCCTGGACCATCATCTTTTTTAAGGTCAAGTTATTTAAACGCGTCCGCCAATATACCGATGCCTTTGAAGAGCGCTTCTGGTCCGGTAAGGATTTAATGAGCCTGTTCAATGAAAGCAAGGCACAAAAAGATCCCACTGGCATTGATAATATATTTACCAGTGGCTTCAGAGAATTCGCCCGCATGCATAAGCAGGGCACACTGAATGACATGCAATGGGATGCAATTCAGCGCAGTATGCGAGTTAATCTCAACCGTGAACTGGACACGATGGAAGATAACTTGTCTGTATTGGCAACGATAGGTTCTACCAGTCCTTATGTCGGTCTATTTGGCACGGTATGGGGCATTATGAGCTCATTTACTGCATTGGGCAGTATGCAGCATGCTACCCTGGCACTGGTTGCCCCCGGGATTGCCGAAGCGCTATTTGCCACCGCGATGGGATTGTTTGCCGCGATACCCGCGGTGGTGGCCTATAACCGCTTCAGTAATGAGGTGGTGAAGATAAGTAACCGCTATGAAAACTTTGTTGATGAGTTTGTATCTATCCTGATGCACCATGCAGCCAGTAAAACAGAAGAGAAGCAGGAAGGGACTGCGACCTGATGTCTCGACGTTCGACTAATCGCCGACAACCGATTGCCGAAATGAATGTGGTGCCATACATTGATGTGATGCTGGTACTGCTGGTGATCTTTATGATCACAGCGCCTTTGTTAACGCAAGGGGTGAAGGTCGATCTTCCTCAAGCTGAATCCGAAAATATTAAACAGCCAGAGCAAGAGCCAATTATTGTCAGTGTGGATAATAAAGGTTTGCTCTATTTGAATGTCTCTTCACAACCAGATGTGCCGATAGATGAGAACACCCTGGTCAATCGTGTGGCGGCGTTATTACGGCTACACCCGAAAACCCCAGTGATGGTACGAGGTGACCACCAGGTGGATTATGGTGCAGTAGTAAGTGCTATGGCGTTGTTACAAAAAGCCGGTGCCCCCAGTGTTGGCCTTATGACTCGGCCAGTAGAGTAAGGTTGTGCCATGATCTCGTTGGGTAAATATAAACGCGCATTTATCTCGGCCATTATTCTGCACCTGGCTTTATTGGTTGTACTGAACCTGAATCTTGAGTTCAGTACCGTTACACCAAGCGCAGTACCTGAAACACAACCACAAATCGTTAAAGCCATCGCTCTGGATGAGTCTAAAGTGGATGCGGAAATGAAACGCATCCGTAATGAAGAGCGTAAAAAGAAACGTCAGGAAGAAGCGCGACAGAAACGTTTAAAGCGTGAAGCAGAAAAGGCGAGGCAGAAGCGCCGAGCCGAAGAGAAGCGCCTGGCCGATGTGAAAAAGGAACGCCAGCAACAGGCCGTCAGGCAAAAGCGTGAAGCGGAACGCCTGGCCAGGCTGGAAGCGGAAAAAAAGAAGGTTGAGCAAAAGAAACAACAGGAAGCCAGGCGACTGGAGCAGCTGCGCGCAGAAAACCGTAAGGCCGAGGATGAAAAACGTCGCCTGGAAGAGGAAGCTCGTCGACGTAAACAGATAGAAGCTGAAGAAAAACGATTACAACAGGAACAGGCCAGGGCAGAGGCCGCACGCAAAGCACGCAGTAGTAAGGAAAGTGCACGTTACATAGCCTTAATCCAGCATAAGGTTGAACGCAACTGGATTAACCCATTACCTGCGAAACAAGGCCTGGAGTGCATACTACGTGTTAGATTGAATGATAGCGGCAAGGTACTGCTAGCAAGTGGTGTAAAGGG
>JABURU010000340.1 GCA_014762485.1 Gammaproteobacteria bacterium
ATTGAGTTGGTTGGCGTCTTCAATCAGGGAGGCCAGGTAGAGCAGGCTTTTTTTCGGTATGCAGCCCTGGTTCAGGCAGGTGCCACCGGGCAAGCCCTTTTCAATAATGGCTACCTTGGCACCCAGGTGGGCAGCCGTGATGGCTGCCTTGTATCCGCCTGGACCACTGCCTATGACGACCAGATCAAATCGCATGGATAGTTAGCCTACTTCACCACCTGTGACCGAGGGAGGGGGACGGAAGTTAGGATCATTGGGATTGAGGAAGATAAAGTTATATTGGCCATCTTCTAGCTCGACATAATCCAGCGTGGTGCCTTTTAACAGGTCGTGGCTGAGAGAGGAAACCACGATATTGATGCCTTCGGATGTATAGGTGATGTCGTCATCACGCTTCTCATCATCAAAGCCCATGGCATAATGAAGTGAGCCATCTTCCTGCTTTTGACAGGCAAAGCGTAGTGGCAGGCTAGGTGCATTTGATTGCTCGATAGAGGCCTTAACTTGCTTGGCCGCTTCGGGGGTTAGTGTGATCATTAGCGTTCTCCAGGGGTATTGCTAATTGTCGTTACCGCAGTACCAGACTGCTGGTGCTGGCGTACAAATTCAACAAATCGTTCTGCCCACTGATGCTTACTGGTGTTGCGCGTATGCGCATAGCAGGCCAGCAGGTTTTTGTAGATCAGGCCATCGTGTTGGCCAGTTATGCCGGTGCCGCGTAGCACTTCGTAGGCATAGTTAAACTCTGCCTGAAGATTTTCCAGGCGAGAATAGTGAAACTCGTGAGCTGATATCTCTTTTCCTGACGGTTGCCAGGGAAAGTCTTTCGACTCTTTCAGCTGAATATAACCGCGACCCTGCGGCTTAGGGTACATCACGGCATCGGCCGGTATGATACCTACCATTTCGTTTTGTTGTTCTTCCCATCGGATCGTCCGGCACAGGTACATCAGGCCACCACACTCAGCATAGGCAGGCATACCCATTTCGATGGCGTCACGGATTGCAGTGCGTAGTGAACGGTTGGTTTCCAGCGAGGCCATTTGTGTTTCCGGGAACCCGCCGCCGATAAACATGCCATCGATGTCTGGTAGTGTAGAGTCATGCAGGGTATCGAATGGCACTATCTGTGCGCCTGCGGCTTGCAGAGCCTCCAGATCATCCGGGTAATAGAAACCAAAGGCAGCATCTCGGGCAATACCGATGCGAACCGGGCTAGAAGTTGTGACGGGTACAGGGTGGCGTTCCTGTTCGGCTAATGGCGAAGCCGCATCCGCAATCTCCAGTAGTCGATGTAAGTCGACCTGCTGGGCCACTTGCTTACCTATGTAGGCGATCTTTTGTTCTGCAGCATTATCTTCATTGCCGGGCATTAGCCCCAGGTGGCGCTCGTCGATTACCATATTCTCATCGCGTTGAACGGCGCCAATAACCGGGATATCGGTATACTCTTCTATGACTGCGCGCAGCTTGCTCTCATGCCGGCTGCCACCAACCTGGTTGAGGATCACGCCGGCGATGTTCACTTCGCTATCAAAGGCCTGGTAGCCCAGCAACAAAGGAGCGACTCCACGAATCGTTCCGCGTGTATCCAGTACCAGTACCACGGGAGTATGGAGTAGTTTGGCCATGGCGGCATTGCTGTTACTGCCGTGTAAGTCCATACCGTCATACAGACCTTTATTGCCTTCGATTAGAGAGACATCGGCGGTCTGACTGTAATGGGCAACGTGTGGATGATTTCGTCATTATTTTGGGTATGAAAATCGAGGTTATAACAGGCGTGGCCGGTAGCCTGACCTAACCAGATAGGGTCAATATAATCCGGGCCTTTTTTGAACGGCTGAACATGTTTACCCAGGCTGGTTAATGCCGCGCATAGACCGATAGACAAAGTGGTTTTGCCAGAAGATTTGTACGCAGCGGAGATGTAAAAGCGTGACATGGGGGAGTTAAACAAACCGGGCGACGAGTGTCGCCCGGGTTTGCATATTAGGCATCAGCCTTGCTGTGATGAGGATCAACCACCTCATCGGCCAGGCTTTCTGGTAATAAACGTAGCGCGCGAGACACGACGGTTACCAGTAGCATGGCGACGGCAAAGCCACCGATACCCAGCAGGGTTTCTGCCAGTGTCGGGTTATAGGCATTGACCACACCATCTGCAAAGCTACTGCTCACTTCCATACCCGGGAACATTTCCAGTGGGTAGGCCTGACCACCAACGATGATCACGTACAGCTGGGCGATACCACCGAGAATAACCAGAGCAGAAGCCAGACCAATCATGCTGCGGCTGTTACGAGTATAACGGCAGAACAGCAGGGCCAGAGGTACCAGGCCACCCAGCACAAAGTGTCCCCACCAGAACAGGGTAGTGTAGATGCCACCATCACGCAGGATGAAGGCTTCAATCCCGTGATGCTCTGTGGCATACAGGTTGGTCAGGTGGAAGACCAGGCTGAAGTACAGCACCGCACCAATGAAGACACCCAGCAGGTTCTTCAGACGGCGAACAATCGCATCACCCAGAGGACGGTTGGTCCACTTATAGGCACCGAACATCACCAGCATGAACACCGCCAGACCGAAGGCGAAGGACATGATGATGAACATAGGCGCCATGATGGCGG
>JABURU010000050.1 GCA_014762485.1 Gammaproteobacteria bacterium
TCAGACATGGTCGATAAAGGCGACTATGTATTTCCCAAGCCGTATGAAGGCAGCTACCAGTTCATACCCCGGCCAGCCCCGAGGGACGTATCGGGTCGTATTCTGTCGGTATTTGGACGCATTACGATGATCGGTCAGCATGATGCCGTTGCCGTCGACCTGGGGCGCAAGGATGGTATCGAGCCTGGGCATGTACTGGGGGTATACCAGGCCGGGATGGAATACCGGGATCCACGCAATGGCGACAATATTACTGGCTATGCACGTCGGGCCGGGATCCTGATAGTGTATAAATCGTATGATCTAATTAGCCATGCGGTGGTGATGGAGGCAAAATACCCGCTTCGCGTAGAAGACAGAGTAGCCAATCCGTGAGCCATACCCCCGTGCAAGATCAGTCGCCATTGAGAGACTGGATTGCCTTTACCCTTTTGCCCGGTGTTGGCAGTGTTAAGCAGCATCACCTGCTCACACAGTTTGGAACCGTAGAGGCCATCTTTTCCGCCAGCCGCTCTCAGCTGGAAGCCGCGGGATTAAAGCCTGCCGCGATAGACGCGATAACCACACCGGATGAGGCGCGTATTGAGCAGGCGCTGGAGTGGGCCAGGGAGGAGCACAACCATATATTGTTGCGCTCTGATCAGTTGTATCCAGACTTATTACGAGAGCTGGATGATGCCCCGCCGTTGCTTTACCTGCATGGCAATGCGGAGCTGCTATCGATGCCCCAGCTGGCCATCGTGGGTAGTCGAAATCCTAGCGAAAGCGGTGCGCGCTCTGCCCGTGATTTTGCCCGTCACCTTAGCAATATGGGGCTGACGATCACCAGTGGTCTGGCCACTGGCATCGATGCCGCGGCCCATCAGGGGGCGCTGGATAGTCGTGGCCTGACGGTAGCGGTAGTAGGCACAGGGCTCGACAGGGTGTATCCTGCGCGCAACCGTGAGTTGGCGCACGCCATTGCCGAGCAAGGCCTGTTAGTATCCGAGTTTCCTTTAGGTACTCATCCGGCCAAGGCTAACTTCCCACGGCGTAACCGTATTATCAGTGGATTAAGTGTCGGTACCCTGGTGGTAGAGGCGGCATTGCAAAGCGGATCCTTGATCACCGCTCGCCTGGCGATGGAGCAGGGGCGCGAAGTTTTTGCGATGCCTGGTTCGATACACAATCCTCTGTCCAGAGGGTGTCATCAGCTGATTCGTGATGGTGCCAAGCTGGTCGAAACCGGGGAACATATTATTGAGGAACTGGCTTCACTTGTTTCTTTATCTATGCGCCCCAATAGAGAGAGTGAACCGCTTGCTGAAGAGGCGGTCGAAATAGATAAGGAATACCAGGAACTACTGCAACACATAGGCTATGAGCCCACGGCAGTGGACATTGCGGTAGAACGAAGTGGATTGACGGCAGAGGCGGTTTCCTCCATGCTGTTATTATTAGAATTACAGGGCTACGTATGCTCAGCGCCGGGAGGCTGCTATATTCGTGTCCAGTAGAGGTAGCTAACGAATGAAAGAAAATGTGCTCGACATCCTGATGTACTTGTTCGAAAACTACGTCAGTGATGAGGTTGAGCTGGAGCCGGATGAAGAGTCCTTACGCAGTGAGTTGGCTGCCGCGGGATTTCGGGGTACCGACATTGAAAAGGCATTCGACTGGCTGGAAGGTTTAGCGACACTACAGGATAGCCCTCTGGGCGCAGTACAGGTTGATACCCAGTCGATACGTATATATACGGATAAAGAGCGTGATCGCCTGGATGCCGATGCCCAGGGTTTCCTATTATTCCTCGAGCAGTTAGGCGTACTGGATGCCGTGAGTCGAGAACTGGTGATAGACCGGGTAATGGCTCTGGGAGCCGATGAGTTTGACCTGGATCAGTTGAAATGGGTGGTTCTGATGGTGTTATTCAATCTACCTGGGCAGGAAGCGGCCTATGCCTGGATGGAAGACCTGGTTTTTAACGAAATGCCCAGTGCGATTCACTAGGGATTAATGCATTTAGCATGTCTAAGTGAGTGAGCTTTTTAGTAACTTTTAATGACAGGATCATGACAAATGCCCGCAAATTGCGGGCATCGTCGTAACAGGATATGGGAAAAAGTCTCGTCATCGTAGAGTCGCCAGCCAAGGCGAAAACCATCAAGAAGTACCTCGGTAAAGACTTTGAGGTATTGGCCTCCTATGGCCATGTACGTGATTTGCTGCCGAAAGAAGGCGCGGTGGATCCGGCGCATGATTTTGCCATGAAGTACCAGGTGATTGAGAAAAATGCCAAGCATGTTGATGCGATCAAAAAGGCACTAAAGAAGTCCGATGCTCTGTATCTCGCGACTGACCCGGATCGCGAAGGGGAGGCCATATCCTGGCACTTATACGAGCTGTTAA
Source organism: Gammaproteobacteria bacterium (assembly GCA_014762485.1). Taxonomy (GTDB): domain Bacteria; phylum Pseudomonadota; class Gammaproteobacteria; order Thiohalospirales; family Thiohalospiraceae; genus JABURT01. The sequence goes on from JABURU010000050.1 coordinate 2,389, forward strand.
AAGAGAAAAAACTGTTAAAAGATAAGACGGTTGGTCGCGTGGTATTCCATGAGGTCACCAAGCGGGCGATAAAAGAGGCTGTAGAGAATCCGCGCGAGTTATCGCAGGAGATGATCGATGCCCAGCAGGCGCGTCGCGCCCTGGATTACCTGGTGGGCTTTAACCTTTCGCCGTTATTATGGAAAAAGATCCGTCGAGGTCTCTCCGCCGGTCGTGTACAAAGTCCTGCTTTGCGTAT
>JABURU010000211.1 GCA_014762485.1 Gammaproteobacteria bacterium
ATTAAAGAGGGCTTTAATATTGAGCCTGTTGAGCTGGTCAAAGAGCATATAATTGTATTACGTGCAAAAGATCATCAGCCGGCTGCAAGTAAACCATTAACAACTGGTCAGGCCACTATCACTAGTATGCTTAAGTCGAATAAGGCTCAAGCTGAGGCAAAGTTGCTGGCGAATAAGTTGTATGAACAGATTAATCAGGGTAATAGTCCAGTTGGCTTGGCTAAAGATAATAACAGCCAATGGATCAATAAGGGCCTGGTAGGGCGTACAGAAACCTCCAAGGTTCCCGCCAGCATATTACAAAAAGCCTTTACCTTACCTAAAGACAATGCAACCGTGTATGCGACTACAACTACTAATACCGGAGACTCGGTGGTGTTGGCGATAAACAGGATCGAAGAAGGCTCAGCGAGTGAAATAACAGCGGAGCAGAGAGCACAAGCTGCTCAGCAAGCTGGCCGAACAACCTATACCAGCCTGATAGAGTATTTAAAGAAACAGGCAGATATAGTGCGCAATTATGAGTTATTAAACTAATATTAAGGCCCTTATAAGGGCCTTTTTTATTAGGTTAATGACCTAGCAGGAGGCCTGGGTTATGCGAATCTCTGGGCAGAAGCGTCACTAGTAATATTATGGCTCTTCAACCGTTTATATGCCTGGCCTTACGGTTACCATATAGCTGCAGCGTATGCTCAGCTCTTTGCAGGGCGGCTTCGAAATTACCAACGGGTTTAGTTAATATAGTTCTCTATTTAAGCGGAGTAATAAGCCGATATTAAGCTGTTAATGGTTTAAAAAATGATCAACAGTCACAGGCATTAATTTCCCGCGCGTTCATAACCTCCCATGCCAACGATATTAAAGCCCGAGTCAACATAGATATTTTGTCCGGTTATACCATTTGCTAAATCCGAGCATAGAAATGCCGCGGTATTTCCCACCTCCTCAATGGTGACATTCTTTCGCAATGGAGCATTCTCTTCTACATAGGTCAGGATTTTTCGAAAATCACCTATACCGGAGGCCGCCAGGGTTTTGATTGGTCCTGCTGAGATGGAGTTGACACGAATGCCATCAGGCCCCAATGAATCGGCCATATAACGTACATTTGCCTCCAGGCTAGCCTTAGCAAGTCCCATAACGTTGTAGTTGGGAATGGCGCGTTCGGCACCCAAATAACTCAGTGTTAGTAGTGAGCCATTGCGGCCCTCCATCATATTGCGCCCGGCCTTGGCGAGGGCGGCAAAGCTGTAGGAGCTAATATCGTGTGCAACCTGGAAGCCTTCACGGGTTACGGCATCGAGGTAGCTACCCTCCAGTTCGTTTCGTGGCGCAAAGCCCACAGAGTGAATGATGATGTCCAGCCCATCCCAGAAGTCATCTAAGCGCGTGAAAACGTCCTCGATCTGTTGGTCGCTGGCTACATCACAGGGCATGGTAATCTCGGAATCAAATTCGGCCGCCATTTTCTCTACACGGCTTTGAAGTTTTTCATTTTGAAAGGTAAAGGCCAGCTCGGCACCTTCTCGACGCATGGCCTGAGCAATGCCATAGGCGATGGAACGGTTGCTGGCGAGGCCAACAATAAGGGCTCGTTTTCCTTCAAGAAATCCCATGATCTATTCCTTTTGCTAATTCTGGCTGGATGCCTGCTGTGTATATTTCATTTTCTATGAGAAATACACTATTGGGTTTTAGCGCCAGAATCAATCCTTTAAATGCCTCTAGAGTGGTGCGTAGTGCGTCTGAGTGGGATATGATAAATAGAATAAATACAGATGCAGAACAATAACAGATGGAACGTCGATATAGCTCCAAAGACCTAATCCTTTACGGCTTTTTGTCGTTATTACTCTTTGTGCTAGTTCTCGCCATGTATATGGTGGACAGGCAGTGGCAGCGCATGTCGGATATGCAACGAGTCATGGAAGAGCAGGCGGATGATATTCGCAGTTTGCGTGGACTGATTCGTTCGCTAGATCAGCGGGTGCGCTCCGGGGTTGTTTCTTCCAATGATGCGGTTGCGACTGATGGGACATCAAAGGCCTTTCGCCGAGCCCAACATGCCACCAGCTTGCCGGGCTATCAGGAGGGGGACTGGTTGGTGCAATCTTTTGGTATCAACCTAAAGACCATCACGCCGGTCATTTCCAAAGATGCCTACGCTTCTGATGTGCAGGGGTATGTACTGGAGTCCCTGTTAACCCGTGACCCAGATAGCCTTGAATATGTTGGCCTGCTCGCCGAAAGCTGGAAGGTGAGTCAAGATGGTCTGGTATTTACTTTCAACTTACGTCGAGATGTTAAGTTTTCTGATGGCCATCCACTGACGGCGGATGATGTCGTCTTTAGTTATGAGCTGGTGATGAACGAGCGTATCGATGCGCCACATCTTCGCGCTTATTATAATAAGATCAAATCGGTTAAGACGGTGGACAAATATACGGTCGAGTTCCGGTTTAAAGAACCCTATTTCAATAGCCTGTCTTTAGCCGGTAGTCTGTCGGTTATGCCCAGGCATTTTTATCAGCCCTATATCAATAATCCGGAATCCTTTAACCAGTCCAAGGGGCTGTTATTGGGCTCAGGGCCCTATCGGTTAAGTGATCCCAAGGG
>JABURU010000075.1 GCA_014762485.1 Gammaproteobacteria bacterium
GCCAACTACCGACAGTCTCTCCGACTCAATGCCAGAACGTTCGAATAATCTTACCACACTGGCAGAACGAGCGGCTGACAGCTCCCAGTTTGAAGGAAAAATATCACTCTGAATGGGCTGGTCATCCGTATAGCCCTCTATCTGCATACTATTTGGGAATTGACGTAAAATCCTGGCCAGGATTTTTAGTAACGGTACCGCCTCAGGGGCCAGTTTAGAGCTACCACTAACAAATAACACACTGTTACTGATCTCGATTTCTATCCAGTTTTTATCTTCTTTGACCGATATTAAGCCTTTATCGATCAATGCTTTCATACTGGAATTAACCTGTTCAATCACATCACCACGACTGGGATCATGCTGGTTTTCCTGCTCGATAACGGTTTGGCTTTTGCCAACTTGATCAGAATCCTGCATGCGAGGCTTTTCTACCGACATGCCGGGATCGCCAAACTGGATAGGAGCAACAGTACGAGGGTCTGAAGTAAAAACAGACGACAGTGATGCCGACATCACACGATACTTGCCTTCATTTACCGAAGAAATCGAATACATCACGACGAAAAACGCGAACAATAGCGTGATAAAGTCGGCGTAGGAGACCAACCAACGCTCAAGATTCTCGTGCTCTTCGGGCTTCTTTTTGCGTGCCATGACTTACTCGGGCAGGTATCCCTGCAGCTTCACTTCAATATTACGGGGGTTTTCTCCCTCCGCAATAGAGATAATGCCTTCCATAATCATCTCACGAAAGCTAGAACGAGACGCCGCAATAATCTTTAATTTATTACCTGCTGGTATCAATATCAGGTTGGCAGAACCTATACCATAAATGGTGGCGACGAAGGCGACAGCAATACCCGAACCCAGTTGGGAAGGATCGGATAGGTTTCCCATCACGTGAATCAAGCCCATTACCGCACCGATGATGCCAATAGTCGGAGCGTAACCACCCATGCCCTCCCAAACCTTGGCTGAGCGCATCTCAAACTCTTCTTTGGTAGACACTTCGGTTTCCAGAATGGCACGAATCGTTTCCGGCTCACTACCATCCACCAATAGCTGCAAGCCTTTTCGTGCAAACAGATCATCTTCCGTTTCGGAGGCGGCCTCTAAGCCCAGCAAACCTTCTCGTCTGGCAATATTGCTCCACTCAATGATCTTTTCAATGGCCTCCTCAGGCACCATGGTAGGTGGCATAAAGATCCATTTAAATGAGCGCACAGCGTGAACAAATGTGGCCATGGGCGTTTGTATCAAGCCCGCACCGATGGTGCCACCCAATACAATTAACGCGGCCGGACCGTTAATTAATGTACTAAGGTGTCCCCCCTCTAGCTGCTGCCCGATCAAAATTGCACCGAAGCCCAGCAAAACCCCAATAATACTTAGTATGTCCATTAGCAGAACCCTTGTTTCAGGCTATCCCCTATGTCTGAGAGTGCCAGCACTCTGTCGGTTAATTTCGCCTCCGCTACAGCCGATGGCATACCATATACTACACAACTTGCCTCATCCTGTGCCCAAATTTCAGAGCCCTGCTGTTTCAGACTGCGCGCGCCCTCACGACCATCTGCCCCCATACCTGTCAGTATGACGGCCAATACTCGGTCGGAAAGCGCATCTGCCAGTGAGTTGAACGTAACATCCACACTTGGCCGATAGTTTAACCCGGCATCACCTTTACTTATTGTTAACTGAAGCTGTCCTGAGCGCACCGACGTTTCCATCTGTTTTCCACCCGGTGCCAGGTAAGCATGACCTGGCTTTAATATATCGCCATTTTGGGCTTCTTTTACTTCTATACTGCAAAGCTGATTCAACCGCTGTGCAAATGCCGGAGTAAAGGAACCTGGCATATGCTGAACCAGAATAATTGGTACAGGAAAATTTTTCGGTAACTTGGTTAACACTTCCTGTAAAGCGACTGGTCCACCGGTTGATGTGCCAATTGCAACTACATCAAAACGCCCCTTCGATGCTCCACTCTGCACTTGCGGTGCGACCGTGGCTTCGGTCGCAGTGACAGGTGTTGTCTTTTTTAACGGCTTTCTTGCAGCACGTGTCGCCTGTGCCGATTTTTGCTTTCGTCCCTGTCTAGCGGATTTCCCTTTCGCCCCAATAATAAAAACCTTCGAGCGTAACAGTCTGATAGCTTCTTCACGATTACCCGAGATTTCTTCTAGTCGCTTGGGTAAAAAGTCCAGTGCACCCGCTTCCAGAGCATCCAGGGTTGCCTGCGCCCCTTCCGTGGTTAATGAAGAAAACATCAAAATGGCACATGGGTGCTGCTTCATTATCTCGCGGACTGAAGAAATACCATCCATAATCGGCATTTCAATGTCCATCGTAATAACATCTGGATCCAGCTCTACCGCTTTTTCTATTGCCTCGGCACCGTTGACGGCTTCGCCAATCACATTCAAACGAGGATCAGCTGACAGAATTTCTATAATACGTCGCCGAAAAAAACTCGAGTCATCTACAACTAATACTCGTACAGGCATTTATTGCCTCATATTTAAATGTATATATGTACCATTTGTCATGTTCCTTACTCACCCATCCCTGGCTGATAATAAGTTTCTAACTCAATATTTACTATCGATGC
>JABURU010000118.1 GCA_014762485.1 Gammaproteobacteria bacterium
CGGAAGAGATGGGCGTTCTGCAGGAACGGATCACCTCCACCAAGACCGGTTCCATCACTTCATTCCAGGCCGTATACGTCCCTGCGGATGACTTGACCGACCCGTCTCCAGCGACCACCTTCGCTCACCTGGATGCGACCCTGGTACTGTCTCGTGCCATCGCCGAACTGGGTATCTACCCTGCGGTAGATCCTCTGGATTCCAGCTCACGTCAGCTGGACCCACTGGTTATCGGTGAAGAGCACTACAATATTGCTCGTGAGGTTCAGGGTGTACTGCAGCGCTATAAAGAGCTGAAGGACATCATCGCCATCCTGGGTATGGACGAACTGTCGGAAGAAGACAAGCAGGTAGTTGCCCGCGCTCGTAAGATCCAGCGCTTCCTGTCGCAGCCATTCTTCGTGGCCGAAGTGTTCACCGGTAGCCCAGGTAAGTATGTATCCCTGAAAGATACGATTGCCGGCTTTAAGGGTATCCTTAACGGTGACTATGACTCTCTGCCTGAGCAGGCTTTCTACATGGTTGGTGCCATCGAAGAAGCTGTTGAGAAGGCCAAGAGCCTTTAATTGAAACCAGGAGGCGACAATGGCTATGACCATGCACGTCGATATCGTTAGCGCCGAGGAGGAGATCTTCTCCGGCACCGCTACCTTCCTGGTGGCGCCAGCAGCAATGGGTGAGGTAGGTGTTGCACCTCGCCACACCCCCCTGCTGTCGCCGCTCAAGCCAGGCGAAGTGAAGATCACTTTGCAGGACGGTGAAGAGCAGTCTGTGTTTGTGTCTGGTGGCATGCTGGAGATCCAGCCACATGTGGTAACCGTGTTGGCGGATACTGCAGTGCGTGCCAAGGACCTGGACGAAGCCGCGGCCATTGAGGCCAAAGAGCGCGCTGAACAGGCCCTCACGGACAAGGCCGGAGAGGTCGATTATGCCAAGGCACAGGCCGAACTGGCCGAAGCCGTGGCACAGCTGCATACTATCCAGAAGCTGAAAAAGCGTATGGGTAGCTAAGGCGAATCGGGTTCACGATATGGCTCAATAAAAAGGGTGACCATTCATATGGTCGCCCTTTTTAGTTTTTATTGATAAGTATAAGTACTGGAGCACGCCGTCAGAGCGTGGTTACGTTAGAATAATTGCAACGATGTATTAGGATGGTTCAATGTCTTTAAGTGTCATTATCCTCGCGGCTGGTCAGGGCACGCGTATGCGCTCCAGCAAACCCAAGGTGTTACATGAAGTCGGTGGTAAGCCGATGCTACAGCATGTACTGGATAATGCGCACAGCCTTCATGCCAGCGAGACTCACGTGGTTTATGGCCATGGTGGTGAACAGGTGCTGGGTGCGATAGCAGATACGTCGGTGGTATGGGTGCGACAGGATGAGCAGCTCGGTACCGGTCATGCGGTGGATCAGGCAATGCCGGGCATTAATGATGATGACACGGTATTAATACTATACGGTGATGTGCCATTAACCACCCCCACTACCCTGCAACCGTTAATCGACGCCGCCAGCAATGGTGTTGGTTTATTAACCGTATTGCTCGATGATCCGAAAGGTTATGGTCGCATCCTGCGTAATAATGCGGGTGCCGTCATCGCCATCGTAGAAGAAAAGGATGCCAGCGATGAGCAGAAGCTCGTTAACGAAGTAAATACCGGCATGATGGCCGCCAACGGCGGCCAATTGCGCAACTGGTTATCTCGCCTGGAGAACAACAATGCCCAGGGCGAATACTATCTGACCGATATTATCGCGATGGCGGTGCAGGATGGTGTGGCGGTGAATGCGGTGCAGGCCAGTAGCGTGATAGAGGTCTCCGGGGTAAATAATCGTCTGCAGTTGTCAGAGATGGAGCGTGCCTACCAACAACGCCAGGCTGAAGTGGCGATGACCGCCGGCGCCACGTTGTATGACCCGGCGCGTTTTGATGTACGTGGTGAACTTTCTGTTGGTCAGGACGTCACTATCGATGTCAATGTGGTATTTGAAGGCAAGGTGTCACTCGGTAAAAACGTCTCTATAGGACCCAACTGTTATTTAAAAAATACCACGGTGGCCGATGATGTGACGATATTGGCGAATACGGTGATTGAGGAGGCCATGATCGGCGAGGCATGCCGCATTGGCCCGTTCGCTCGTATTCGTCCCGACAGTGAATTACAGGGCCATAATCACATCGGTAATTTCGTTGAGATCAAAAAATCGGTGATTGGTGAAGGTTCCAAGGTTAATCACCTGACCTATATCGGTGATACGGTAATGGGTAGTGGTGTTAACATCGGTGCTGGTACGATCACGGCTAATTATGATGGTGCCAATAAACACCAGACGATTATTGAAGACGGTGCCTCTACTGGCTCCAATAGTGTCTTGGTGGCACCGGTTAAGTTAGGTAAGGGCGCAACATTGGGGGCAGCAACGGTGTTAAGAAAGGATGCACCGGATGAAAAGTTAACCATGACGCCGACGAAACAAAGAACCATAGATGGCTGGAAACGACCAGTAAAAAAATAAGCCTCGATACAGTGCTTAGTAATTTATCTTTAGTTAAGGATTAAGAGAACATGTGCGGAATAGTTGGCGCCATAGCAGAGCGTGATGTC
>JABURU010000055.1 GCA_014762485.1 Gammaproteobacteria bacterium
CAACATGGCCGCTCACCCGGAAAAAGCCGAGCAACTGGGGGTACGCTCTGTACCGTGGATACGGATTGGGGATTTTGAGCTGGAAGGTCTCCATACACCGGCTGAATTAAAGCTTTGGGTACAACGGGCCAGCAGCGAGCAAGGCATAGCGGATTACCTGTCCGAGCTGCTCACGGCCGGGCAACTCCCCAGAGCGCGTAGTGCCCTGAAAAAACACCCACACTGGCTACAACACCTGCTGACACTGATGAGTGATCCCGAAAGCAATATCAATGTAAAAGTCGGTATAGGGGCGTTGATGGAGGAGTTTGATGGCAGTGAAGTACTACAGGCCCAGGTGCCTCGACTGATCAAGCTCAGCCAGGATAGCAATCACAGCATCCGCGGGGATGCCTGTCACTACCTGGGGCTAAGCAGAAGCCATGAGGCTATCCCGGCGATTCGCGCCCGCCTACAGGATGAGCATACCGAGGTACGTGAAATTGCAGCAGAAACACTGGAAGAGCTGGCCATGGAATAGTCTATGTTAACAAAGCCTTATATAGTTACCCGGCCACTGATATAATCCGATGAATACACTTGGGAATTAGACAGGAACACGCACATGCCATACTTCGTCTACCAAATATCCGAACAGATGATTGTTAAGGATCTCGACCTACTGGGCGAGTTTGAAAACTTCAAAGAAGCCAAAACCTTCGCCAAGGACAAGCGCGCCGAAACCCCGGAGCTGCCTCCAGAGGCGACCAAGGTAATCTTTGCGGAGAACAGGCTTGATGCAGAAGAGAAGCTACAGGAGCAGCGCGAAGCGCCGATCATGATGGAATGGGAGAAATAACACTTATTTCACATATCATCCGAAATAAGTGTTACCCGAAAATCCGCTCTTCTACTCAGCAAGCCAGAAAGTTACCGGATAACTGAAGCCATGCTGTGTCTGTGTATCATTCTATGATAATGATACTGTGTTCATATAAGACACTGAAAAACCAAAGTTTCTGCCGATGTCCTAAGACATGCTAATTATTCTTACGGTTCTCAAAGGGGCATGTGGCAACCGTTAAGCATAAAAATTATCTACCAACACCCTATTGTAATGCTAATAATTCTCATTTAGAATCTCTTTTAACAATATGATTGCCCCGATGTTGTTAAGTGGTTTCTACCGTTGGGCGTTGGAGAGATAAAATGAAAAAGTTAATGGTGTTGTTTTTTGCTCTTACTTTCACATCACTGGCTGTGTCCGGTTGTGCATCAAAAGAAAAGCCAATTCAGCATATTAAAGTTGCAGATGTCACTTCATGGAAGAGGCGAAGAAAATACTGGTTGATAAAACATTTGAAATAAAGAATTTAAAAAAACTTGATGTAGCTGAATTACAACAGTTGCATATCATCACCTATTCAGTTGAAAAAAGTGTTGCCTATTTTGCAGAAAATCTGGGCAAAGAGAGCCAAAAACTGGCAAAAGAATTAGCTATTGTGGTAGAAGATATTCACATTGCCTCTGAGAATAACCGTAAGCAAAAGACACAGCAGCACTTAACCAGCTACTTTAACATGGCAGAGCAGTTAATCTCCGAATTTTAGACTATAGATATGTAGCATGCCGAATAGGGCTATCCAGCCGACAGTGAAAGCGTCGGCTGGTCTTAACCGTTCTGAGACACTGCGAACTTTTCCTCTTCCATGGTATTTTATCCATTTTATAGGACAACCTGGTGCCTGTTACTCAAGTATAAAACCGCTCCAAATGTAATTCTTGCAAGCAGTTGTTTAATACAGGAAAATTGTTTCGTGTTATTTTTAGAGTCGTATTTCCTGCTCTCCTAATGGAGAGGGAAAAATAGTCGTCTATGGATGAAAATCACTACCGCTCAACCTACCAAACCATTAACGAAACTCGCTGCTGGTTCGAGAAGGCGATCAATTCACGTCACTGCCAGTGTGCGCGTATGGAACGATTCAACCTGGCAGACCGCGAAGGCGTACGGTGCACCAGCAAGGAGTCACAGATTCGCTGTCATCGTCTGCTGGAGCTGATCCGCGAAAAGGCCATTTTCGCCCTGCAGCTAACCAAGGTCGATGGCCCCCTGCCCCACGGCAAAGAGGTCAAGGTACAACTGGGGGGCATGCTCGCCCTGCAAAAGCGACTCTCTCCCGAGCTGGCCGATGCCGACAGGGTGACCGATATACACCAGACGATAGACAATGCCATCAGCCAGTTTGGCAGCCTGGAACAGCTACCCTACGTCGAAATGATGCAAACCATCGTCAATATTCAAGGCCGTAGTCGCCGCAAAGACCGCTCGAAATAGTCTCTCGACACCTCGTCGCCGGTTCATCGTACAGAACCACAACCATTTGTTTTTATTAATATTATTTAACCATCGGTTAATCATCAGATTATCGTCGCCTATCCGCCGTAAAGAATTTCTCCACCAGGCTAGTGTTAACTCATGCAAACGCGGAACGACCCGCAAAAAACTCAAGGAGAGACGAGATGAAAACCCAGACATCCATATACACACTAATAGCCGGTCTTTTAGTAATGGGCTCAACCCTGCCACAGGTGGCTATCGCGGATGACACCGATA
>JABURU010000189.1 GCA_014762485.1 Gammaproteobacteria bacterium
CCGCTTTCGACCGCTCAGCCACCTCTCCGGAAATCGGGTTTTGCATTATGCGATAAGGGTTTGGCCCCTCTGCAAAACGCGGACAAGTTTACCAAAACCGATGAAAAATACCAGCTTGATATTGGCATTTCTTCACTATATTCTCAGAACCATTCCATAGTATTATGGTCGACTACAATAAATGAACCGCAATGTTCGGGAGAAACACCATGAATGAGCATAGCCAAGTCGCAAGTCGTTCGTCCGCATCGATTTTGGAGACGAACAAGGTACTGCGCAATACATATTCTCTACTATCCATGACCTTGATCTTCAGTGGCGTGGTAGCCTATTTCGCCATGCAGCTGGATCTGCCACACCCTGGCCTAATCCTTACCCTGGTTGGCTATTTTGGCCTGCTGTTCCTGACTACCAAGTTCCGTAACTCAGCCATGGGACTGGTGATGGTCTTCGCCCTGACCGGCTTTATGGGATATACGCTGGGACCGATTCTCAATGCTTACGCCTCTTTACCTAATGGTAATGAGATCATTGCCACCGCCATGGGTGGTACTGGTGTAATCTTCCTGGCCTTGTCTGGCTATGCCCTGACAACCCGCAAGGACTTCAGCTTTATGGGTGGTTTCCTGATGGCCGGCATTCTGGTGGCATTTGTCGCGGCCCTGGCCTCGGCTATCTTCTCCATGCCAGCACTGTCTCTGGCGGTATCGGCTGTATTCATCCTGCTGATGTCTGGATTGATTCTGTATGAGACCAGCAATATTATCCATGGTGGTGAAACCAACTACATCATGGCCACGGTTAGCCTCTATGTCGCCATCTACAACCTGTTCACCAGCCTGCTGCACCTGCTGGGAGCCCTGGGTGGTGATGACTAATTATTAGTCATTCCGATACGAAAAAGCCCTGTCATTTGACAGGGCTTTTTTATTGCCAGCACTATAAGCATAATTAAGCGGCTTTACGGGCTTCGATTTGTGCCAGAATGGCATCCCAGAGATCGATGCGGGCCTGTAATGCGGCTCGGGCAGCTATCTCAGCCTCTTTCCAGCGGCCTTCATCCTGGCCACAAACACGCTCTAACAACGCGTGCGATATGGGCCCATGACGCTCACCATCCACTTCTATATGGCGTTTCAGGTAGTGCAGGAACAGTCCCCATTGCTCGGGCGCATTATCCGCCAGATTTTCCACCAGCTGGACAAAAATATCGGGCAATAGATCTTCTCGACCATGGGTAAACACCGATACGGCCGGATGGTCCCCCTTGGCCTCTATTGCTTTAAACGTCGCACCAACAAACTCAGCCACACCAGCAGGAATACCTGGGGCTCTCAATGCATTTGCAAGTGGCTCACCATCCACTAAGGCCTGGTGCAGGCTTCGAATAGGCTGAGTATCGGCACCACACTGCTACATAGCATCCTGGTATAACAGATAATGTGAGGCAAACTCGCGAGTAGGATGCTCGTCGCTTTCCTCTTCCAGTACTATTTCATTGATCAGGCGAGCAGCCTGGCCATCTTCTGTAGGCAACCAGGGGATGGAGACACAGGTGAAACGCCGCTGTAGATCTTTTAACAGTGACTGGAAATCCCATACACAAAATACGTGCGCGCGCATGAAGGTGCGTAAATCCTCATCGGTCTTAATGCTGCTGTGAAGCGGGTGATTTACCAACTGCTCACGCAGATCATCGATATCGAATTTCATATTATTCCTAGTCATTAATTACTGGAGACCGACGGCTCAAACCAGGCCAGTTTTTCATGCAGCTCGACCACTTCTCCAACGATGATCAAGGTAGGTGGCTTAATCTCACCACCTGCGGCCATTTCTGGTAATTTTGTCAGATCACCAATATGCACCTTATGTTCAGGGGTTGTGCCTTTTTCGACCAACGCGGCCGGGGTTTTCGGATCACGGCCATGAGCAATCAACTGCTCACAGATCGTCTTCACCCCGTTCAAGCCCATGTAAAATACCACCGTTTGTTGCGGCTGGGATAACATCGACCAGTTCAGATCAGTGGAGCCATCTTTTAAGTGTCCGGTTACAAAACATACCGACTGGGCATAGTTGCGATGTGTCAGCGGGATACCGGAGTAAGATGCACAACCGGCAGCGGCGGTAATGCCAGGTACTACCTGGAAGGCAACGCCCTCTTCCATCAGAGTTTCGATCTCTTCTCCACCGCGCCCAAAGATAAATGGATCGCCACCTTTGAGCCGCAGTACTCGCTTGCCTTGCTGAGCCAGCCTGGCCAATAGCATGTTTATCTCTTCTTGCGGTATCGCATGATCAGAACGTGCCTTGCCAGCGTAGATAAACTCGGCATCACGTCGCACCATATCGAGGATCGGCTGAGATACCAAGCGGTCGTAGACAACCACATCAGCCTGTTGCATCAAACGCAAGGCGCGGAAGGTCAGTAGATATGGATCACCGGGGCCCGCGCCTACCAGGTAGACCTCGCCCTTTGGCTCGCTCACATGGCTGGCTTCGTCCAAATGCTTTTCCAGTTCGTCACGTGCAGCCTTTTCTTTTCCGGTCAATACAAGATCGGAAAAACGGACCGCTAATACCTGTTCCCAGA
>JABURU010000044.1 GCA_014762485.1 Gammaproteobacteria bacterium
TCGTGGGCTCGTAGATGTTTATAAGCGACAGCTATATATATTTTACAGTATGAGAATGGTGACGCTTGTCCTCATATCTCATTGTGACGGAGTAATCATAAGGCTATGAAGCCGGTATTAAAGTCAGCCAAACTCGCTAATGTCTGTTATGACATCCGTGGCCCGGTGCTGGAGCGCGCCAGACAGATGGAAGAAGAAGGCCATCGTTTGATCAAGCTGAACATCGGTAACCTGGCACCGTTTGGCTTTGATGCGCCAGAAGAGATTCAGCAGGATGTGATTCGAAATCTGCCTGAGGCGTCGGGTTATACCGACTCCAAGGGCCTGTTTTCGGCTCGTAAGGCGATCATGCAGTACACCCAGCAGAAAAATATTGTGGGTGTAGGCCTGGAAGACATTATTATTGGTAATGGTGTTTCTGAGTTGATCGTCCTGGCCATGCAGGCCCTGCTTAATGAAGGTGATGAGGTGCTCGTTCCTGCACCTGACTATCCATTATGGACGGCGGCCGTTAGCCTAGGGGGCGGTAAGGTACGTCACTACATCTGTGATGAACAGAGTGACTGGATGCCGGATCTGGAGGATATCCGCTCCAAGATCACACACCGTACCCGCGCGATCGTCATTATAAACCCCAACAATCCTACCGGTGCCCTCTATTCGGATGAACTGTTAAAAGCGATCATCGAGATAGCCCGTGAGCATCAGTTGATCGTCTATGCTGACGAAATTTACGACAAAATGGTGTACGATGGCCGCCAACATACTGCCATCGCCTCACTGGCTGACGATGTTTTCTTTGTCACTTTTAATGGTCTGTCAAAAAATTATCGAGCCTGTGGCTATCGAGCGGGCTGGATGGTGGTTTCGGGTGAGAAAAAGCACGCACAGGATTATCTGGAGGGGCTAAATATATTGGCCTCGATGCGTTTATGCTCTAATGCACCGGGACAGTTTGCGATACAGACCGCTCTGGGAGGATACCAGAGCATAAATGACCTGGTGGCGCCAGACGGGCGCTTGAGTAAACAGCGAGACAAGGCATGGGATATGCTGACGTCGATACCCGGTGTTAGCTGTGTCAAACCACATGCGGCACTGTACCTGTTTCCGCAGTTGGATCCGAAGATGTACCCGATACACAGCGATCAGGATTTTGCCTTGCAGCTGCTGCTGGAAGAGAAGCTATTGGTGGTGCAGGGCAGTGTCTTCAACTGGCCTTACATGGATCACTTCCGCGCGGTCTTTTTGCCCCGTGATGACGTATTAGAAGATGCGATGATACGCCTGGAGCGTTTCCTGTCACATTATCACAAGCAGCATGGTTAATAGCATGCAAGTACAGTATTAGTAATTAGAGAAAGATAAACAATGAATCCCGTTAAAGTAGGTTTACTAGGACTGGGTACCGTCGGCGGCGGTACTGTGAATGTATTAACCCGTAATGCCGAAGAGATTGCCCGACGTGCAGGTCGTGGTATCGAAATCGTGCATGCCTCAGCGCGCGATTTGAGCAAACCTCGAATTTGTGACACCAGCGGCATCAAGTTGACTACCCACCCGGCAGAAGTAGTGAATGACGCCGATGTGGAAGTGGTTGTGGAGCTGATAGGTGGTGACGGCCTGGCATTGGAGCTGGTGATGCAGGCCATTGACAATGGCAAACACGTGGTGACAGCCAACAAGGCACTGATCGCCAAACACGGTAATGACATATTTACCAAGGCGCAGGAAAAAGGCGTGACCGTCGCCTTTGAGGCCGCAGTGGCTGGCGGAATCCCGATTATTAAAGCCATTCGTGAAGGCCTGGCGGCGAATCGTATCGAGTGGTTGGCAGGCATCATTAATGGTACCGGTAACTTCATTCTTACCGAAATGCGTGACAAGGGACGTGATTTTGACGATGTGCTGAAAGAGGCCCAGGAGCTGGGTTATGCCGAGGCCGATCCGACTTTTGATGTAGAAGGCATCGATGCGGCCCATAAGCTGACGATCCTGGCGTCCATCGCCTTTGGTATCCCATTGCAATTTGATAAGGCCTTTACCGAGGGCATCACCAGGATCACACGAGAGGATGTCGAGTATGCCGAGCAACTGGGCTACCGCATCAAGCACCTGGGTGTATCCCGAATGACCGATAGTGGTGTTGAACTGCGTGTGCACCCAACCCTGATTCCAGAGCGTCGTTTGATTGCCAATGTTGATGGCGTGATGAACGCGGTGCTGGTACAGGGCGATGCGGTAGGGCCCACCCTGTACTATGGTGCCGGTGCCGGCGATGAGCCTACCGCCTCTGCCGTTGTCGCTGACCTGGTGGATGTGGTTCGTGCATTGACATCGGATCCTGAAAACCGTGTACCGCACCTGGCGTTCCAGCCAGATGCCATTGCCAATACCCCCATCTTACCGGTGGAAGAGATCGAGACCGCCTATTATCTGCGTATGCAGGCAGAAGACCGTCCCGGTGTGTTGGCCGATGTGACGCGTATTCTCGGTGATCAGGGTATTAGCATTGAAGCGATTATTCAGCAAGAACCTAATGGTGATGATGATGCCAAGGCCACCATCATCCTCCTCACTCATAGTGTGAAGGCA
>JABURU010000324.1 GCA_014762485.1 Gammaproteobacteria bacterium
CGGAGTCGATGCGGCCGGTTGTGCCGCCGTAACTTATCCGTTGTGAAAGTGGCTCGACATTACTGGGTATCTCTCCATGTGGCCCCTGATGATGGGTTAGTGTTAGCAATGTCGTACGAAACGTATGGATCAATTGCTCCTCTTCACTAATCAATGCCGCAAGACCAAGTATGATGCCGTCACGCGCCCAAATCCGGCGATAGTTTGCATTCTGCGTAGGTGACGCTAGAAACCCATCATCTGTGGTACAGCGATATAATAATCCTATAGCGTCCTGATAGATATTTGATGCCATCTTTTTGTTCATCAGGGGTATCGTCTTTTTAGAATAGTATATATTTAGCAGATACCGAGTGATTTCAGGATTCATGGTCAATATCATGCATGGGGAAGTGCAGATTTTTCGTGATTTGGAGCAGTTAAGCCGCCAGGCTGCGGAGCAATTTGTACATCTGGCTGATGATTACCAAAAAAGGCATAACCGCTTCACCGTGGCGCTGGCTGGCGGTTCGACACCAAAGACTCTTTATCATTATCTTGCCAGTACCGGGTATTCAGAGCGTATAGATTGGTCACGGATAGAATTTTACTGGGGGGATGAGCGTAATGTGCCATTAGATCACCCGGACAGTAACTACCATATGGTTCAACAGACCTTGTTGCAACATGTACCGATTTCTAAAAAAAACGTTCATCCTATAGCGGTAGAAAAAGACATCCGTCATGCCGCAGTGAACTATGCCCAGTTATTGCAAACGCAGTTGCCACTAGTAGATGATGGCATCCCAAGGTTTGATTTGATCCTGCTGGGTATGGGGGCGGATGGCCATACTGCCTCGTTATTTCCTCAAAGTAGTATTCTTCATGACAAAGCCATGGTTGCCTCTGGGTATGTAGAAAAACTAAAGGCCTGGCGGGTGAGTCTAACTTTTGCGACGATTAATGCCGCTGATCATGTCTGGATATTGATATCAGGGGCAGAAAAGGCCGCGGCATTCGCGCAGCTAACAGGTGAGCATGCAAGTGATTATCCTATTAGCGGGGTAAGACCCCGTGGTGAACTAAAGTGGTTAATAGATCAGACTGTGTCAGGGGAGACATATTCGTCATGAAGGATATCGAGGGTGTGTGTCTGTTAACGGCGGATATTGGTGGTACGCATTCACGCTTTGAAATATTCAAATATAAAGAGCAGGCATTAACCTCCATCACCAGTGCTGTTTATCACAATCATGCGTTTCATGACATTGATGCTGTAATGGCCGCTTTTTTACAGGAGAGTCAGGCCAGGCATATTGATGCCGCCTGCCTTGCCGTGGCGGGGCCTGTCCAACAGTCACATTATTGCCGCTTAACCAACCTGAATTGGGAGCTGAATACAGAGCAGCTCAGTCAGCGCTGGCATATCCCGCGGGTTTGTTTGCTTAATGATATTGCCGCTATCCCCTATGGAATAAAGTATCTTGCAAAAAGTGACCTGCACTGTTTGCAGCAGGGGAGTTCTGTAGATGGTGATCGGGTAGTAAGTTTTCTCGGTGTAGGTACCGGGCTGGGACAGTCGTTGGCCATATACCGTCATGGTGAACTGACGGTGTTGTCGACAGAGGCGGGGCATGCCGACTTTGCTCCGGGCTCTGCTTTACAGCAGCAATTATTGTCATTTTATCGTCAGGACTCCCAGCCCATATCCAATGAGTTTTTTTTGTCAGGGCAGGGCATTGTGCATATTTATCAGGCAATGGGACGATTAGGTTTTGCGACTGAACGGCTGCAATGGTCAGATGAGCGTTCGGATCTTGCCCGCGAGATCAGCCAGGCGGCGCAGCAGGGTGATCCACTGGCAAGCCAGGCGATCAATGCATTCATCCATATACTGGGTAGTTATGCTGGTAACGTTGCATTGCAAACCTTGCCAACCGGGGGGCTCTATCTGGCTGGTGGGGTCGTGCCAAAATTATTGCCACTGATGAAGGCGGAGACTTTTCTACAGGGATTTCATCACAAGGCCGCGATGCAAGAGCTGCTTGCCACTATTCCAGTCTATGTGATCCTTAATTCCGGTGTAGCCCGCCTGGGGGCGGCCGATTATTTACTTCAGCAATTAAAGCCAAACACGACGACGGCCTATTAATCTTCGATACCTGTTGTGTTACGCCAATGTTGATAGGTATTGTCAAACAGTTTGTGATCATTTTCTGGGCCCCAGCTTCCGGCTACATAGGTTTGGATATAGTCTCGCTCGGTTGCCCAGTTCTTAATGATGGGGTCAATGACCTTCCAGGCATATTTGATTTCGTCATAGCGTAGAAACAGAGAGCGGTCTCCTTCTATCACATCCAGTAATAATGCCTCGTAGGCATCCAGCTTGTGATGTTCATTGGGATTATAACTGGCATCCAGTTGTATGGTGTGAGTGTTAAATTCCAGCCCCGGTTCCTTGGCCTGAAGTTCAATACGCAGACATTCATGTGGCTGGATACCGAGGATGATCCAGTTAGGTTGTACTTGCTCTATTTGTGTTTTACGAAATAGCTGATGCGGCGGTGGCTTCAAACGAATGCTTAT
>JABURU010000043.1 GCA_014762485.1 Gammaproteobacteria bacterium
ACCCCTCATATAGCAATGAGATCGTCCCCCTGTCTTATCCACAGATTGGTAACATCGGCGTGAATGAACATGATGAAGAGTCCTCTTCGATCATGGCCGCAGGCCTGATTATTCGCGATTTACCGCTAACCATTAGTAGCTGGCGTGCAGAAAAATCACTGGATGCTTACCTGGTAGACAGTAACACTGTAGCAATCGCTAATATAGATACCCGTAAGCTGACCCGTATCCTGCGTGAGAAGGGGGCCCAGAGTGGCTGTATTGTTGCCGGTGACAATATTGATGAAGCCGGTGCTATTGCTGCGGCCAGGGGCTTCCCCGGCCTGAAAGGTATGGACCTGGCGAAAGAAGTGACCACTGGTCAGCCATATGAGTGGGCTCAGGGCAGCTGGACGCTGGAAGAGGGCACAGCTGCAGCACCTCACCCTATTGAAGAAAAATTGCCACACCATGTAGTGGCCTTTGATTATGGTGTGAAGCGTAACATCCTACGCATGCTGGTGGATCGTGGTTGTCGAGTCACCGTCGTGCCAGCTCAAACGCCTTTTTCTGAAGTGAAAAAACTCAATCCTGATGGGGTTTTCCTGTCAAATGGTCCGGGTGATCCCGAGCCATGTACCTATGCCATTGAAGCCATCCAGGAGCTACTAGAGACAGAGCTTCCCACATTCGGTATTTGCCTCGGACACCAGTTGCTATCCCTGGCCAGCGGCGCCAAAACCGTGAAGATGAAATTTGGTCATCATGGTGCCAATCACCCCGTTCAGGACCTGGACAGCAAGGTGGTGATGATCACCAGTCAAAACCATGGCTTTGCGGTAGACGAAGCCAGCTTGCCGGAGCATTTAAAGGCCACTCACAAGTCATTGTTTGATGGCAGCCTGCAGGGTGTACATCGTACCGACAAGCCTGCCTTTAGTTTTCAGGGGCATCCTGAAGCCAGTCCAGGCCCGCATGATGTGGCACCCCTATTTGACCACTTCATTGAATTGATCGAACAAGCTAAATCCTGAGTAGTAGAGTAACCATGCCAAAGCGTACAGACATAAATAGTATCCTGGTCATCGGTGCCGGCCCGATCGTTATCGGCCAGGCCTGTGAATTTGACTACTCCGGCGCCCAGGCCTGTAAGGCCCTGCGCGAAGAGGGGTACAGGGTCATTCTGGTGAATTCCAACCCGGCTACGATCATGACCGATCCCAACATGGCCGATGCTATCTACATCGAGCCTATTACCTGGCAAACCGTGGCGAGAATTATCGAGGTCGAAAAGCCTGATGTATTGCTACCCACGATGGGGGGGCAGACCGCGCTCAACTGTGCCCTGGATCTGGACCGTGAAGGTGTACTGGAAAAGTACGGCGTAGAGATGATCGGGGCCGATAAGGACGCCATTGATAAGGCGGAAGACCGCGATCGTTTTGCCCAGGCGATGCGCAAGATTGGCCTGGATATGCCCCGCTCCGGTGTCGCACACAGTATGGAAGAGGCCTACCAGGTCCAGGCCCAGGTGGGTTTCCCTACCATTATTCGTCCTTCCTTCACCATGGGGGGCTCCGGTGGCGGTATTGCCTACAACAAGGAAGAGTTTGAAGAGATCTGTAGCCACGGCCTGGATCTGTCGCCGACTAACGAATTATTGATCGAAGAGTCCATTCTTGGCTGGAAAGAGTACGAGATGGAGGTGGTTCGTGACCGTAATGATAACTGTATCATCGTCTGCTCCATCGAGAACTTCGACCCTATGGGAGTACATACTGGTGACTCGATCACCGTGGCACCTGCCCAGACCCTGACCGATAAAGAATATCAGATCATGCGTAACGCCTCGCTGGCGGTATTGCGTGAGATTGGCGTAGAAACCGGTGGCTCCAACGTACAATTTGCGGTTAATCCAGAGGATGGTCGCCTGATTGTCATTGAGATGAATCCGCGTGTATCTCGCTCTTCTGCACTGGCCTCCAAGGCGACCGGCTTCCCGATTGCGAAAGTCGCGGCTAAGCTGGCGGTAGGTTATACGCTGGATGAGTTGAATAACGATATTACCGGCGGTGTAATCCCGGCCTCATTTGAGCCGACCATTGATTATGTGGTTACCAAGATCCCGCGCTTTGCGTTTGAGAAATTCCCCCAGGCCGACTCTCACCTGACGACTCAGATGAAGTCCGTTGGTGAGGTGATGGCAATGGGCCGTACTTTCCAGGAGTCGATGCAAAAGGCCCTGCGAGGGCTGGAAGTCGGTGTCGATGGTTTTGATGAAGTGCTGGCGCTGGATAATGAGGAGTCGATGGAGACCCTCAAACAGGCATTGCGTCAGCCTGGCCCCGAGCGTATCTGGTATGTTGGTGATGCCTTCCGTGCGGGCCTGAGCCTGGATGAGGTTTTCCAACTGACCAAGATTGATCGCTGGTTCCTGATCCAGATTGAAGAGATTATTGCCCTGGAAGCCATGCTGGGTGAACTGGGTCGCGATGCACTGGATGAACACCTGTTGCGCACTTTAAAGCGCAAGGGTTTCTCGGATCGCCGCCTGGC
>JABURU010000054.1 GCA_014762485.1 Gammaproteobacteria bacterium
GTGTGAAGGAAAAGAATATGAACCAGGCCATGGCCGCGATTGAGGCCCTGGACTGTGTGCTCGGGAATGTGACCCGTATCCGTATGGAAACCCTGGGCTAGGCCTGAAACGAATAGAACAGATTGAATTGAGGAACGACTAATGTCTAGTAAACGATATAGCGGCCTGATTGATCGTTATCGCGATCGTCTACCTGTGAATGATGACACTCGTGTGATCAGCCTGGCCGAAGGTAATACCCCGCTGATCAAGTTAAGTAATATTCCAAAAGCCCTGGGTAAGGATGTTGAGATCTACGTGAAGTACGAAGGTCTTAACCCGACAGGCTCATTCAAGGATCGTGGCATGACCATGGCCGTGACCAAGGCCGTAGAAGAGGGTAGTAAGGCGATTATCTGTGCTTCTACTGGAAATACTTCGGCGGCGGCGGCGGCTTATGCTGCACGTGCTGGCATCACCGCCTTTGTACTGATTCCCGATGGTAAGATTGCCCTGGGCAAACTGGCACAGGCAATGATGCACGGCGCAGTGGTTATCCAGATTAAGGGTAACTTTGATGAAGGTATGCAACTGGTGAAAGATGTTGCCGCTGAAGCTCCGGTGACCATCGTTAACTCCATTAATCCTTACCGCTTACAGGGTCAGAAGACTGCGGCATTTGAGATTGTTGAAGACCTGGGCAAGGCGCCCGATTATCACTGCCTGCCAGTGGGAAATGCCGGTAATATCTCTGCCTACTGGATGGGTTATACCGAGTATCATAAAGATGGCATCATCAACACCTTGCCGAAGATGGTGGGCTACCAGGCCAGTGGTGCCGCCCCATTCCTGCGTGGTGAGATGATCGATAATCCTGAGACCGTGGCTACCGCCATCCGTATTGGTCATCCTCAGTCCTGGGATAAGGCCTGGGCGGCGCAAAAAGATTCCGGTGGCTGGTTTGACGAGTTTTCTGACGAGGAAATCCTCGCTGCCCAGAAACTGTTGACCGAGAAAGAAGGAGTGTTCTGCGAGCCAGCTTCAGCAACCTCTCTGGCCGGAGCAATGCGTGACATCAAGTCTGGCAAGATCCCTGAAGGCAGCAAGGTCGTATGTACCCTCACAGGCCATGGCCTGAAAGATCCGGATACTGCGATCAAGCAAAGTACTGCGCCGATGGTAACTGTTGATGCCACTTTGGCTTCGGTTAAAGACGCGATTCTGAGTAATTTAAAGGACTAATGCATAGCCTATGGTGGACCAGTCTGAGCGCCACCTGAGCATTATCCTGCCGGGGATGTTGGGTCCTGTCGAACCAACATCCCTTCCTTTATCTACTGTACACCTTAAACCTCTGTCCTTGCTGCTAGCACGAAGCCAGGCCCAGGCTTTAGAGCACAATACCGTAGACTCGCTTTTGTTTGCATTATTTAACTACCCGCCTGTGGAGGAGTTACCGGTTGCGGCGGTTACTATGCAGGCTCTTTCAGCCGAGGAACGTGGAGCATGGTATATATGCGCGGACCCCGTATTGCTGGTGCCGGGTCAGTCTCACTTAATGTGCATGGGAGCAGGGGAGGAGCTGCAGTTAAGTAAAGCGGAAAGCCAGGCACTGATAGAGAGCCTGAATGAGCATTTTGCTGACCGAGAACTAGAGTTTCGTGCAATAAACCCTCACCGTTGGTTAATTCGTTCACCGAAACACTATTTACTCACTACAACGTCTATGGCACAGGTATATGGGGAGGCTGTTGAGCGAAGGCTGCCGACGGGGAAGGACAGTATATTCTGGCATAGTATTATTGCCGAGGCGCAGATGTTACTGCATGGGCATGAAATAAACCAGCAGCGTATGAACACCAATAAGCCTGCTATAAACGGGATCTGGTTATCCGGTAGCGGAACGGTAGCGGAGTTAGCGGCGCATAACTGGTCTTCCGTATCGGGTAACATGTTATTACTGCAAGGTATGTTGGCCGGCTCCACTATTACCCTTTCAGCCGTACCTGACAATATGGCAGATTGGTTAAAGGCACTTCCTGCTGGTGAGCACCTGATTGCCGTTGAGCATCAAATCGCTGCACAGAACTGGACGAAAGTGATGGCCTCACTCGCAAGCCAGTGGTGGGCGCCCATGTTTGATGCGTTAAAAAACGGACAACTGGAATCTGTCACATTATATCCATTGAATGGTACACGTTATAAGATCACATCATCCATGAGTAGAAGATGGTGGAAATCTGCAAAACAAATCCATCACTATCTCGATAGCATTGATTATGAAAAAGCGTATTGAGTCGCGTCACTCTGATATCACCCTTAATGACGGTGAGTTGCATCCTGTATTACAGAAAATACTGGCCAATCGGCAAGTACAGACACTGAGCGAGATCGATAACTCATTAAAGCAGCTGGAACCGTTTACTAGCCTAAGTGGGATCGATGACGCGGTCGCTATATTACATCTGTCTCTTATACAACTCT
>JABURU010000026.1 GCA_014762485.1 Gammaproteobacteria bacterium
AGCACCTTGTCCAGGGCCTCGTTGACCCGTTGGGCCAGCAGGTGGAGGGCGGTGCGTTCGGCATGGGCACTGGCCGGGGTTTCGGATTTCTGACGCGATGGAAATGTCCCTCTGACCGTCCTGGAATCGACTGGTTTCGAGACTCGAAATTTCGTTAATTGCGAAATAGCCCGCACCGAAACCGACCAGATAACGATCAGCGCCATGCCCTGCATGATGGCCTTTAACCACAGCCCCAGCCCTTGTGTGCTGGGCTTTTCGGCGTTCAGTCGTCGCAGCTCCCCGCGCTTCTGGTTGAGCAGGTTTCGGGTTTGCTGGATATCGGTCAGCCAGCCGGTACGCTTCTCGGAATTTCGTTGTGAGGTTTCCAGCGATGCCTGCAGGGTCGCAATTTCGTCACGCAATTCGGCCTTAATGGTGGGCCTGTTTTGCTGCTCGTATATGGCTCGCTGCTCGGCTTTTATCGGTGGCTCAATGATGTGGGCCAGCGGGCCGGCCAACACCAGCATCGACGCCAGGAACGGCACTACAGCCCGACGCTGCTGATCACGGTTGGCCCATAACCACAGCGCTGATGCCTCCAGCACCACCGCCCACAGCCAGCCGGTATCAGGCCCGACAAAGTCGGACCAGAATAACCAGGCATGCACCTGCAGCAAGATGGTGGCCATCACCACCATGGCGAGACTAAACCACCTCATTGGCCAGTAACTCCTCGACGATGTCCTTGCGCAGGAAGATCGCGGTCGGTTGTGCACCGAAGGCCTCCTGCAGTTGTTGGTATACCGGATCGAAGCCCAGGGACTTGATCCAGCGCGCGGTCTCTGGACGCTGCTCCTGCAGGCGGAGCCATAGCCGGGCCTTTTCTTGTTTCGACAAGGCTGAAATATTCACCTCTTCCGGCCTGGGCGGGGCCGGCGGTGGCAGGTTCGGATTGACATACCCCTTGCCCCAGTAACATTGGTATTTCATCACCACCTTGTCTCTCCTTTAACTGTTCCGACAAACCGTCGCGTTTCTGCTTCGGTATCTGTATAAACGCAGCGATTGCCAGTTGCCTGCCCAGGGCATAGAATGGGCTCTTCATAGCTTGTGTCATTGGATGGTTCTCCAGTTGTTGCAAGTGATAGACCCGCCCGCCAGCGGGTCTTTTTATTTCTCTACTCAACCAGCTCGCACTCAGGGAACCATTGAGTCACTACCAGGTTGTTGTCATCCTTGTATTCAAGGCGCACCTCTTTCTGCTCGTGCCGATCAATATGCAAAGCAATCACACGACCTTTTGTTGCTGTAGGATTATGCGTTGCATGTTTACCAATCTTGAATTTGAACTCGTCCATCACACTGTCCTCATCAGGGTGTTTTAAAATCAGTACCTCAACGCCACCCATAGAAACGCGAGGCCAACTTCTTAACCGGTACGCTTTGCCCCTTCCCGTTCAAACACCCAGCACTTCACCGTCCGAGGATCAATCTTCGAATCGACGGCCTTCTGGCCGAGAAACTTCCGCGTCTTGCACGACTTAAGGTGACGTTTTAGATCCGCAGTATCCGGCACCTGTTGCCGGTGCTCGGTGGCCACCTTGATAAAGTGGGGAATATTGATCGCGATAGTCTCGTCGGGTTTCTTGCTGTGATTAAGCCGGGGGGTGTTGGTGTGGTCTTCGTTAAGGTAGTCGTACACCTCCCAAAACTGTGCCACTACAGGATGGTCGGCACTGATCGCCTTTTGTCTGGCCTTGGCCATCTCGGATATCTCCACGATGGCTGCCTTACCGGCCCCCTCTGGTAGCGGCACTACACTATCCAGCGCCTCGATCAGGGCCATCATCTGCGCATGGTTCTTACCAATACGCACCGACTTCACCTCGTCCATCGCCATGATCTTGTCTTCGTATACCGGCGTTCTGGCCAGCACGGTGTCGACGATGCTTTTCTCTTTGGTCAGGGCCTCGATCAGGAAGTGAGAGACATCCTTTATTGGCGTACGCTCCAGTGCCTCGGCCAGCTTCTTGGTGTCGGCATTATGTTCGGCGCGGGTAAATTTGCAGTGAACGATACGCTGCAGGATCGCCTCTGATGCCATCACCTCGGCATTCTGGCTGATGACAATAGAGCCCCGGAATGGTGGCTCGTAGGTTTCATTGCCGCTGTTCTTCATGCCCCGTGCACGCACCGAGCGGCCGTTATAGGCGGTCTTTAGCTCATCCCAGTCGAACTGCTTTTGTTTTGCGGTATCTTCGCCCCGGTCGCTCTCTATTAAGACCACCGGCATGTTGGACAACTGGGCGAATATTCGTGCCCTCGCCGCCGCGGTGGACTTGTTTGGATCCACCCCCTCCTGGTCGCGACCGAAGAGCTTCCAGAGAAACTCGATCAGGGTGGACTTACCGGCTCCCGGCTCGCCGATGATCTCAATGAAGGGATAACTCTTATGCACCGCGCGGATCTGCTCGGCGAATAACGAGCCCAACCAAAAGGCCAGAGCCACGATGCCCTG
>JABURU010000348.1 GCA_014762485.1 Gammaproteobacteria bacterium
TAGTCAAGCCAATAACCCGCAGGGAGTCGCACGTCGCTACGAATTTTTTCCTTGACCTCTTCCACAAAGCTGCCCAGGTCTCGGCCGCGAACGTTGGCAGTCACCACTACGCGGCGTTTTCCATTTTCACGGCTGATCTGCGCTGGTGCAGGGGAGATATCCAAGGTAGCCACTTCTTGCAAAGGCACATATTCGCCATTGGGCAGTGGTACCGGCAAGTAGGCGAGCTTGACGGTATCGCGCCGAAGATCTTCCGGGAGCCGGACGATGAGTTCAAAGCGGCGATCACCTTCGTATAAGATACCTGCGGATTCCCCGCCAATGGCAGCAGATACCCAATCCTGAAGCTCCACCACATTCAGCCCGTAACGCCCCAGTGCTGTGCGGTTGGGTAATACCGACAACGTCGGCAATCCGGTAACCTGCTCCACCCGTGCATCGGCTGCCCCTGGGACGGCGTTGACCGCTTTTAAAATATCGTTAGCGGTGCTGACGAGCTGATCCAGGTCGTCCCCAAACACTTTAATTCCCACATCGGCGCGGACACCGGATATCAACTCGTTAAAGCGCATCTGGATGGGTTGAGTGAATTCGTAATTGTTACCTGGAAGCGCTTCGAGCGATGTTTCCATTTCCGTCACCAGCTCGGCCTTGGTTTTTTCGGGGTTGGGCCACTCACTGCGCGGCTTCAGGATCACAAAGTTGTCCGCCACATTCGGTGGCATGGGGTCCGTTGCTACTTCAGCCGTCCCGATTCGAGCAAACACTTTCTCCACTTCCGGGAAGGCTTTAATACGCTCCTCCAGAATAGCCTGCATTTCCACGGCCTGTTCGAGCCCGGTTCCGGGTATGCGCATCGCATGGAGTGCAATATCGCCTTCATTGAGTTGGGGCACGAACTCGGAACCCAATGTTGATGCTAACCAAACGCAGACTCCGACTAATACCGTTGCAAATCCCACGACTAACCAGCGGAACTTTAGGGCTAGCCTGAGCAGCGGTTGATACACTTTTTTTGTGGCGCTGATCGCTACACTTTCTTTCTCACTCACTTTGCCGCTCATGAACACAGCAACGGCCGCCGGCACCACCGTCAAAGACAACACCATGGCAGAAAGCAAGGCCATGACCACTGTCGCTGCCATTGGGTGGAACATTTTTCCTTCCACGCCTGTCAGCGAAAAAATGGGGATGTACACCACCGTAATAATCGCGACGCCAAACAGGCTGGGCCGGATCACTTCAGCCGTTGCCTCATAGACGGTATTCAACCGTTCCCTTAGCGATTGCGTGGTACCATTGTGCTGAGCCTCAGCCAATCGGCGCACGGCATTTTCCACGATAATTACCGCACCATCGACAATCAACCCAAAATCCAATGCCCCCAAGCTCATCAGATTGGCGGACACACCGGTCCGCACCATGCCGGTGATGGTCATGAGCATCGAGAGAGGGATCACGGCGGCGGTAATCAAGGCAGCACGCAGGTTGCCCAGTAACGCAAACAGCACCACGATCACCAACAAAGCGCCCTCAAGCAGGTTCTTGCTGACCGTGGCAATGGCCTTGTCCACCAGAGAGGTACGGTCGTAAACTGGTTCTGCGATCACGCCCCCGGGTAAGGATGCCTGGATCTCCGTCAGCTTTTGTGCAACATCCCGCGCCACCGCTCGCGAGTTTTCGCCAATCAGCATCATGGCGGTGCCCAGTACCGTTTCCTGGCCATCCTGGGTGGCTGCACCGGTACGCAACTCTTTGCCAATCCCGATGTCAGCGACATCTTGTATCTTGATGGGGATGTTGTCGTGCTCGGTGATAATCACATTGCCGATGTCTTCTACCGTCGCCAATTGACCGGGTGAACGCACCAACAGTTGCTGGCCGTTGCGTTCGATATAGCCCGCACCCCGGTTATCGTTATTCGCCTGGAGGGCTTGCACCAAATCTTCAACGCCGATGCGGTAGTACAGCAGTTTTTTTGGATCAGGCAAAACATGATACTGCTTGTTGTATCCGCCAATGCTGTTGACCTCAATCACTCCTTTGACCTGGGCCAACTGCGGCTTGATGATCCAATCCTGGATTTCCCGTAGTGCGGTCGCGGTGTAAGAAGTGCCATCTTTCTGTGTGGCACCCGGTTTCGCGCGTACGGTGTACATAAAGATTTCACCCAGGCCGGTAGAGATTGGCCCCATCTCGGGCTCCACACCTGGGGGCAGAACACTTTTGATGGCGCCCAGTCGGGCATTGATCAGGTTACGGGCAAAGTAAATGTCGGTGCCTTCGTCGAACACCACGGTCACCTGCGACAGGCCATAACGTGATAGCGACCGCGTATAGGCTAACTTGGGCAGGCCGTACAGCGCTGTTTCCACTGGATAGGTGATTCGCTGTTCAGCTTCCAGTGGCGAATAGCCCGGTGCCGCCGTATTGATCTGAACTTGTACGTTGGTGATATCGGGTACGGCATCAATGGGGAGGTGTTGGTAGCTCCAGC
>JABURU010000345.1 GCA_014762485.1 Gammaproteobacteria bacterium
AAGAGACAGTATTTCAGTTTGGTAAAAAAATTAGACGCACTAACACCATTGCAAGGTAAGAGGCGATTTGATGTCATTATCCATACAGGAATTAGCTAAACAAGCAGAACAAACATTATCCGGTATGGGGGCGACAGTAACCGTTGCGATGGATGAAGTTACTGTTGAAATACCTTTGGATAACATAATCGATGCCTGCCTGCTTTTACGTGATGAGGATGAACTGAGCTTTGAGCAGCTAATCGATTTGTGCGGTGTCGATTACTCTGAGTATGGTGATGTCGCCTGGCAGGGGGCTCGGTATGCTGTGGTCTATCATTTGCTCTCGATAAAACATAATCAGCGTATCCGCATACGCACATTTGTTGATGATGAGTTCCCGGTTATCCCTTCTGTTATTGATGTTTGGTCAGCCGCAAACTGGTTCGAACGTGAGGCCTTTGATTTATATGGCATCTTGTTTGAAGGCCATCCTGATTTACGTCGTATCTTGACGGATTATGGCTTTGTCGGTCACCCTTTCCGTAAAGACTTCCCACTAAGCGGTAATGTGGAAATGCGCTATGACGAAGAGAAAAAGCGCGTGATATACCAGCCAGTAACCATTGAGGCGCGTATAAACGTACCGCGAGTGATACGAGATGATCACCGATACGAGACGGCGGAGAGCGGGGAATAAGATGGCCGAGATCAATAGCTATACGATTAACTTTGGTCCTCAGCATCCCGCCGCGCATGGTGTTTTGCGACTGGTTCTGGAAATGGAAGGCGAAGTCATTCAACGTGCCGACCCTCATATTGGCTACTGCACCGTGCGACTGAGAAGCTGGCTGAAACCAAGCCTTACAATCAAAACATCCCGTATATGGATCGTCTCGATTATGTATCGATGATGTGTAACGAGCATGCTTATGTGATGGCAATAGAAAAAATGCTCGGTATTCAGGTACCTCTACGGGCGCAATACATCCGCGTCATGTTTGATGAGATAACCCGTATCTTGAACCACCTGATGCAGCTAGGTACGCACGCGATGGATGTCGGTGCGATGACGGTATTCTTCTATGCTTTCCGTGAGCGCGAAGATCTGATGGATGCCTATGAGGCCGTATCAGGTGCGCGTATGCATGCAGCCTATTATCGAGTAGGTGGTGTTTATCGCGACCTACCTCAACGTATGCCGCAATATGAAGAATCCAAATGGCACAGTCGAAAAGATGTTGAGCGCATGAATCAGAATCGACAGGGCTCCTTACTCGACTTCCTGGAAGATTTTACTGAGCGTTTTCCTGCCTGCATTGACGAATACGAAACACTGTTGACCAATAATCGAATCTGGAAACAGCGCACGGTAGACATTGGTATTGTGTCTCCAGAGCGTGCTTTACAGCTGGGCTTTACTGGCCCCATGTTACGTGGTTCTGGTATCGAATGGGACCTGCGTAAGAAGCAGCCTTATGAAGTATACGATAAGGTTGATTTTGATATACCGGTAGGGGTTAACGGTGACTGTTATGACCGTTACCTGATACGTATCGAAGAGATGCGTCAGTCAAATAATATCGTCAAGCAATGTATTCAATGGCTTAGAAATAATTCCGGTCCTGTCATTATCGAAGAGCACAAAGTAAGTCCGCCAAGACGAGAAGACATGAAAGGTGATATGGAGTCATTGATTCACCATTTCAAACTTTTCACCGAAGGTTATACCGTGCCGGCTGGCGAAGCTTATGCCGCGATAGAACATCCCAAGGGGGAATTTGGCATCTATATGGTTTCCGATGGCGCCAACAAGCCATACCGTTTGAAAATTCGCGCACCGGGCTTTGCACACCTGTCTGCACTTGATGAAATGACTCGAGGTCATATGTTGGCTGATGTGGTGGCGGTGATTGGTACACAGGACATTGTATTTGGGGAGATAGATCGTTGAGTGCAGATAGTAGAGTTCAACTCCTCACTGATGAATCTCGTTCAGAGATAGACAAATGGGTCGCGAAATATCCTGCGGAGTGGAGGCAATCAGCCGTGATGTCGGCCCTGAGAATTGCCCAGGATCAAAATGATGGCTGGTTAAGTAACGAGATTATGGATGCAGTTGCAGAGTACCTGCAAATGGATCCTATCGCGGTGTACGAGGTTGCCAGCTTTTACTCCATGTATGAATTAAAACCTGTTGGCCGACACAAGATATGTGTGTGTACCAATATCTCCTGTCAGCTCTGTGGTTCTGACGAGATAGTTGAACATTTGAAGAGTCGTTTGAATATCGGCTTTGGTGAGACGACAGCGGATGGCCGCTTTAGTTTGAAAGAAGTGGAATGTTTGGGAGCCTGTTCTGATGCACCCATGTTCCAGATAGGTAAGCAGTATTATGAGCGCCTTACCACGGACAAGATTGATAAAATTTTAAATAAACTGGATTGAGCCGGGTGCCTTTCACCCACGAGGAATAAAAATGGCGAACGAAGTCTGTTTCCGTAACCAGCATCTCGACAAGCCCTGGACCATTGACGCCTATGTCAGTAATGGTGGCTATGAGGTGTGGAAAAAGATCCTTAAGGAAAAGACTCCGCCTGAAGATATTATCGAAGAGCTCAAGGTATCTGTATTGCGAGGCCGTGGCGGTGCTGGTTTTCCTACCGGTTTAAAGTGGAGCTTTATGCCGCGTAACGCTCCCGGCGATAAATACATCGTCTGTAATTCTGATGAGGGTGAACCCGGTACCTGTAAAGATCGCGACATCCTGCGTTATAACCCGCATCAGTTAATAGAAGGAATGGCGATTGCCGCTTATACCCTGGGGGCGACACGCGGATATAACTATATTCGTGGTGAGTTTTGGGAGCCATATGAACGCTACGAAGCGGCTCTGGAAGAAGCCTATAAAGCAGGGCTACTTGGTAATGATATTCAGGGCTCGGGTGTGGATGTGGATCTCTATGCCCACCTTGGGGCAGGGGCTTATGTCTGTGGGGAAGAGACAGCCCTGTTGGAATCATTGGAGGGCAAGAAAGGTCAACCGCGATTTAAGCCTCCTTTCCCGGCCAGCTACGGACTTTATGGCAGGCCGACAACGATCAATAACACCGAAACACTTGCATCAGTTCCGACTATTCTGAAAAACGGTGGTCAGTGGTTCCTGGACCTGGGTAAGCCAAACAATGGTGGTTCCAAACTGTTTAGTGTCTCGGGGCATGTAAACAACCCGGGTAATTTTGAAGTCCCCATGGGAACACCTTTTTCTGAACTACTAGAGATGGCCGGTGGGGTTCGAAATGGTCACAAACTCAAGGCCGTAATACCCGGTGGTTCATCTACGCCTGTATTGCCTGCTGATGTGATGATGGATGTGACCATGGATTATGACTCCATTGCCAAGGCCGGTTCCATGCTAGGAGCGGGTTCGGTGATAGTGATGGATGAAACCACCTGCATGGTGAAGGCTCTGGCACGTATTTCCTATTTCTATTATGAAGAATCTTGCGGTCAATGTACCCCGTGCCGTGAAGGTACTGGCTGGTTATCCCGTGTTGTCAATAGAATAGAAAATGGCCAGGGTAAACAAGAAGATCTGGATCTACTAGATGGTGTTGCCGGCCGAGTGATGGGGAATACCATTTGTGCACTAGGGGATGCGGCAGCAATGCCTGTGCAAAGCTTTTTAAAACACTTTCGTGATGAGTTCCAGCACCATATAGATCACAAGCAGTGCATGGTGTGAATGGATGCATGGTTAACAGTACAACAATATAAACGAGATTTACGATGGCGAACATCGAGATAAACGGCAAAACAATAGAAGCACGCGATGGCGTGATGCTGATTGAGGCTGCAGAAGAGGCGGGAGTTCGTATTCCACGCTTCTGCTACCACAAGAAGTTATCGGTCGCTGCCAATTGTCGTATGTGTCTGGTGGAAGTAGAGAAAGCCCCGAAGCCGATGCCAGCCTGTGCCACACCTGTTACTGATGGTATGAAGGTGTTCACTAAATCGAAGAAAGCCCTGGCGGCACAAAAGGCCGTGATGGAGTTTTTGCTAATTAATCATCCTCTGGATTGTCCTATATGCGATCAGGGTGGCGAGTGTGATTTGCAAGAAATGGCTTTAGGCTATGGCGATGATGTTTCCCGCTTTAGTGAGAAGAAGCGTGTTGTAAAAGCAAAAAATATAGGACCTTTAATTGCAACCGATATGACTCGTTGTATTCATTGCACTCGCTGTGTGCGCTTTGGTCAGGAAGTAGCGGGCATTCGTGAACTGGGTGCAACAGGTCGTGGCGAACATACAGAGATTGGCACTTATATAGAGAAAAGTGTGATCTCAGAGGTATCGGGTAATGTTATCGATCTTTGTCCGGTTGGGGCATTAACCTCCAAGCCGTTCCGTTACTCTGCGCGTCCATGGGAGTTAAATGATCGCGCCGCTATTGCTCCACATGATTGTTTGGGCTCGAATATATTTGTTCAAACACGCCGTAACGATGTTATGCGCATTATTCCTCGTGAGAATGAGGAGATCAATGAGGTGTGGTTATCGGATCGTGATCGTTTCAGTTACGAGGCGGTCAACAGTGAAGAACGACTGAGCTCCCCTATGATCAAAGTCGATGGCCAGTGGGAAGAAACAGACTGGAGTACGGCACTGGAATTTTCGGTTAAACGTTTGAAGGAAGCGTTGGCCGGTAATGGTGAAAACCTGGGTACTCTTGTTTCTCCAAGTGCAACGTTGGAAGAGATGTATCTTGCTCAGCAGTTAACGCGCGGCCTGGGGAGTCAGAATATAGATCATCGATTACGCCAGATAGATTTCAGTGACCAGAATATCGCCCCGGCCTATCCACATACAGGTCTTCCCATTCAGGAATTAGCATCACTGGATGCGGTATTGCTGGTAGGCTCAAATATTCGCAAAGAACAACCATTGGCGGCACTTCGTATACGTAAAGCCGCCTTACATGGTGCCAATGTCATGGCCGTCAATCCTCTTAATTACCATTTTAATTTTCCAGTTGGTGAACTAGAGACCGGTTCGAGCGGCAAACAGGTTCAGGTATTGGCTGGTGTGGCCAAGGCATTATTACAGGTTAGTGGTGAGCCTGCCCCTGAAGGACTGGATACGCTGCTTACCAATATAGAACCCAATGATATGCAGCTGGCGATGGCCAATCATTTACACAGTGCTGATAAGGCAACGGTAATCCTTGGTGTTCTTGCACAAAACTGTAATCGATATGCCGATATGCGCGCACTTTGCGGGCTAATCGCCAAGCTGAGTGGCGCTACATTGTCCTACCTGAGTGATGGGGGGAATGCGGCAGGTGGCTGGTTAAGCGGGGCGGTTCCTCATCGTCATGCAGGGGCTAATAACACCATTAATAATGCAGGTATGAATACCCAGGAGATGTTGGCACAGGCTCGCAAGGCATATATCACACTGGGTATCGAGGCAGAGCTGGATATCAATAATCCGGTTAAAGCGATAGAAGCATTTAATCAAGCCGAATGTGTGATTAGCCTGACGGCATTTGATAGTGAAAAGCTACGCGAGCAGTCTGATGTGTTGTTGCCCATTGCAACATTTACCGAGACCTCTGGCACCTATGTCAATGCTGAA
The DNA here is from genome assembly GCA_014762485.1 of Gammaproteobacteria bacterium. Lineage (GTDB taxonomy): Bacteria > Pseudomonadota > Gammaproteobacteria > Thiohalospirales > Thiohalospiraceae > JABURT01. The sequence continues at coordinate 5,617 of JABURU010000345.1, forward strand.
GGTAAGTGGCAGAGTTTTGCCGCTGCCGTGCAGGCCAAAGGTGAATCGCGACCAGCATGGAAGGTGTTGCGAGTATTAGGCAACTTCTTTGAACTTCCAGAGTTTAATTACATGAGTTCAGAAGAGATTAGGGATAAAGTAAAAGCTCAGTGTGCAGATATTCCCATTAGCAATGTTAGTGAGTGGCGTTGTCCTGATTCAATCAATGAAGAGGGTTCGCTCACGCGTATAGGTGAAGTATCTATTTACGCCGTAGATGCGATTACTCGAAGAAGCGAGGCACTGCAGTCGACGGTCGATTCAGTTCAGGCCGCAGTTTATCTCAATAGCCATATGGCAAAACAGCAGGATATACAGCAGGGCATGATGGTGCATGTATCTCAGGATAATAGCAAAGTATCGCTTCCGGTTATTATTGATGAGCGTGTAGCGGACGGTTGTGCAATGGTACCATCAGGACTTATCGAGACGGCCGGACTGGGTGACAGTTTTGGACCAATGACGATAACTAAAAATGGATAAGAATGGGGATTTGTTTCAATGATTGAATTCATATCAAGTTTGGGATTGCCAGCAGCGGTGGAGACCGTTGTGATTATCCTTGTGAAGGCAGTCGCAATTCTTGCTCCATTATTATTGGCTGTTGCTTATTACACGTTTGCTGAACGTAAGGTACTGAACTATTTCCAGGCTCGTGTTGGCCCACTGCATATTGGTCCGCGTGGACTACTGACACCGATCGCCGATGCGATCAAGATGTTATTTAAGGAAATTATTATTCCTACTGGTGCTAATCGCTTCCTGTTTTTATTAGCACCACTACTGGCCTTTGGCCCGGCGATTGCTGCATGGGCCGTGATTCCGTTTGATTATGATCTTTATGCGACGGATATTAATGCCGCATTATTATACGTGTTGGCACTAACCTCATTTAGCGTCTACGGCATCATCATTGCAGGTTGGGCATCTAATTCAAAATATCCATTCCTTGGTGCGATGCGCTCGGCTGCCCAGGTCGTATCGTATGAACTGGCGATGGGCTTTGCGCTGGTCGGCGTCATCATGGCCGGGCAAAGCTTAAACCTTCGCGAAATCGTGATAGCCCAACAAGGTGGCATCTGGATGTGGTTCTGGTTACCACTGTTACCGTTATTTGTGATCTACTTTATCTCCGGTCTGGCAGAAACCAACCGTCCTCCGTTTGACTTAGCTGAAGGTGAGTCTGAGATCGTTGCCGGTTACCAGGTGGAATATTCAGGGATTAGCTTTGGCCTGTTCTTTATGGCGGAATACGCCAATATGATCCTGATATCGTTGTTAACCTCGTTAATGTTCCTAGGGGGGTGGTTATCACCTTTCGAGGGAATACCAAATCTTGAAGAGTGGTTTGCCTGGGTACCTGGTGTTGTCTGGTTATTGTTGAAAACTGCTTTCTTTATGCTGCTATTTTTGTGGGTGCGAGCCACCTTCCCTCGTTATCGTTATGATCAGTTAATGCGTCTGGGATGGAAGGTGTTAATACCAATTACGATCGCCTGGCTGGTAATTCTGGGTGGTGCCATCGTCGCCGAAGTCGGTCCATGGTTTGATTAAGGCCGCAGGCGAGGAGAGAGTGAAATGAGTGGTTTAGGACGATTTTTTAAAAGCCTGTTTCTAATCGAGCTATTTAAGGGCATGCGCTTGACCGGACGATATTTAATTGATCGAAAGATCACCGTTATCTACCCGGAAGAGAAAACACCGCAGTCAGGCAGGTTTCGTGGCCAACATGCGTTACGCCGCTACCCAAATGGTGAAGAGCGCTGCATCGCATGCAAGCTATGTGAAGCGGTATGTCCAGCGCTGGCGATCACGATTGAATCAGAAGAGCGAGATGATGGTAGTCGTCGGACGACACGTTACGATATAGATCTAACTAAGTGTATTTTTTGTGGCTTTTGCGAAGAATCCTGCCCAGTGGATTCGATCGTCGAGACAAGAAATTTTGAATACCATGGCGAGAAGCGTGGTGACTTGCTAATGACCAAGGAAAAGCTATTGGCCATTGGTGACAAGTATGAAAAACAGATAGCCGAAGATCGCGCTGAACAAGCGGCTTATCGTTAATAACACAGGTAGTAGTAATGGCATTTGAACAGATTATTTTCTACTTCTTCTCAGCAATGGTATTGCTCGCTGGCGTTATGGTGATTACGGCACGCAATCCGGTTTATGCCGCATTGTTTCTGGTGATGGCCTTCTTTTCAAGTTCAGCGTTGTGGTTATTGCTGGAAGCTGAGTTCCTCGCCATCACACTGGTACTGGTTTATGTCGGTGCGGTAATGGTGTTATTTCTGTTCGTGGTAATGATGCTGGATATTAACCTGGTAGCCCTTCGTGAAGGGTTTATGCGTTACTTGCCAGTAGGTGCATTGGTTGCCATTTCTGTTATTGCAATGATGACCATGGTAGTAGGGCCAGAATTTGCAGACTTTCCGATACCAGAACGTAAAGGGCCTGAATATAACAATACCGCTGAACTAGGACGCATACTCTATACAGAATACGTATATCCGTTTGAGTTGGCTGCGGTGATACTGGTAGTGGCCATTGTGGCTGCTATCGCATTGACGTTACGTCGACGTCCTATGGTAAGGAAGCAAAACCCTGATCAGCAGGTGAGTGTGCGCAAGGAAGAACGCGTACGAATTGTCAAAATGGATGTCGAGAAACGTTAGGCGTATGGACATAATAAATATTTGTAGGGCAGGAAAATGATAGCGTTATCTGATTATCTCACGGTGAGTGCGATCCTGTTTGGCATAAGTATGGCCGGTATTTTTATTAACCGTAAAAATATGATCATCCTGTTGATGTCGATCGAGTTGATGTTATTAGCCGTGAATATTAATTTTGTTGCCTTCTCGCACTATCTTGGAGATAGCGCAGGACAGGTATTTGTATTCTTCATCTTAACCGTTGCCGCTGCTGAGGCTGCAATTGGCTTGGCAATATTAGTGGTGCTGTTCCGTAATCGTCGCACTATTAATGTACAAGATATGGACTCGTTGAAGGGGTAGGGCTGTGTTTGAATCGATGCATGATATCTATCTCACGATTGTATTGGCGCCACTTATCGGGGCGGTTATTGCAGGGTTGTTTGGTAAGGCAATTGGTCGTACGGCGACTCACCGTATAACGATATTGGCTATGGCCATATCAACAATCCTGTCCGCTTATGTTTTCAAATATATGACAGTAGATGGAAACGAGACCTACAACGCTACTGTATATACCTGGATGGTGGCGGATGGTATCCGCTTCGAAATTGGTTTTTTAATTGATTCTCTCTCCTCAATGATGATGGTTGTGGTGACATCGGTGTCACTAATGGTGCATATATACACTATCGGTTATATGCATGAAGATGATGGTTATCAGCGCTTTTTCAGTTACATATCACTTTTTACTTTCTCCATGCTAATGCTGGTAATGTCGAATAATTTTATGCAGCTTTTCTTTGGCTGGGAAGCAGTTGGCCTGGTCTCATACCTGCTTATTGGATTTTGGTACAAGCGGCCTACCGCAATTTATGCAAACCTGAAGGCATTTTTAGTAAATCGTGTGGGTGATTTTGGTTTCTTGCTGGGTATTGCGGCAGTATTAATGTATTTCAATAGCCTTGATTATGCTGATGTATTTAAGGCTGCGCCGTTGATGAAGGATATGGCCGTTGAGGTAATACCGGGCCAAACGTGGTCATTGATGACCATGATTGGTATTTTATTATTTATTGGTGCTATGGGTAAGTCTGCACAAGTGCCACTACATGTCTGGCTACCAGACTCTATGGAAGGTCCTACCCCTATATCGGCACTCATTCATGCCGCAACCATGGTAACGGCCGGTATCTTTATGGTTGCCCGCATGTCCCCTCTATATGAATTATCGGAGACTGCGCTTAGTATCATCATTGTGATAGGTGCGATTACTGCATTGTTCATGGGCCTGCTGGGTATTGTACAAAATGATATAAAACGTGTGGTCGCTTATTCAACCCTGTCTCAACTGGGGTACATGACGGTTGCACTGGGTGCATCGGCCTATGCAGCAGGTGTGTTCCATCTGATGACACATGCCTTCTTCAAGGCCTTGCTATTCCTCGCTGCCGGCTCTGTCATTATTGGTATGCACCATGAGCAGGATATGCGCAAGATGGGCGGCTTGAAAAAATACATGCCAGTTACATACTGGACAATGTTGATTGGTACATTGGCATTAATCGGTTTACCAGGTTTTGCCGGATTCTTCTCCAAGGATGCCATCATTGAGGCAGTACATTATTCAGAAATAGCCGGTAGCGGATTCGCTTATTTTTCCGTGTTGGCCGGGGTATTTATTACCGCCTTCTATAGTTTCCGGCTGTTTTTCATGGTGTTCCATGGAAAAGAGAGAATGGATGAACATACCCGTTCACATATACATGAAAGCCCATGGGTTGTAACGCTACCTTTGATAGCACTTGCTATACCCTCGGTAATCATAGGTGCGGTGTATGTAGGCCCCATGTTATTTGGTGACTTCTTCAGTGACTCGATATTAGTAAGTAGCGAGCATGATGTATTGGCTAAGGTGGGGCAGGGTTTCACCAGCTGGGGCGGATTTATTCTTCATGGTCTGCAGGGGCCAGCCGTGTATCTGGCGTTAGGTGGGGCTGCAACTGCCTGGTACTTCTATATGAAACGTCCTGATATTCCCGGTATGTTTAAGCAGCGCTTATCAATTATTTATAGAGTGCTGGAAAATAAATATGGATTTGATGATTTTAATGAAAAAGTTTTTGCTGGCGGTAGTCGTAAGTTAGGTGGTTTTTTCTGGCGTGTTGGCGATGAAAAAATTATCGATGGAATAATTGTGAACGGGACTGCACAAAGTGTTGGCTGGTTAGCCAGTGTCTTGCGTCACCTCCAATCAGGTTATTTGTATCATTATGCATTTGCCATGATTGTTGGTTTGATGATGATGTTATTGCTATTTATCGTGTGATATCAGCTAACAGAATAAAAAGGGTATTACTGCATGTTTTTTGAATTACCATTACTAAGCCTGCTTATATGGACACCGATCCTGGGTGGTGTGCTTGTATTGCTAACAGGCAGTGATAAAAATGCCCTGGAAGCCAAAGTTATTTCATTACTGGTTTCTGTTGTTACCTTTGCACTATCTTTGCCATTATTTGGATTGTTTGATACGGCTACGGCAACTATGCAGTTCACAGAGCAGCATCGTTGGATAGAGAGCTTTAATGTAAATTATACGCTGGGTGTCGATGGTATATCTATGCCGCTTATCGTACTGACGACATTTACGACAGTGCTGGTCATTATGGCTGGCTGGGAAGTTATACAGTATAAAGTTGCACAATACATGGCCGCCTTCTTGATTATGGAAGGCCTGATGATAGGTGTTTTCTCTGCACTTGATGCGATGCTGTTTTATGTATTCTGGGAGGCTATGCTGATACCAATGTTTATTGTTATTGGTGTCTGGGGTGGTCCACGCCGCGTCTATGCGACGATCAAATTTTTCCTTTATACCTTCCTCGGTTCAGTATTCATGTTGGTAGCCCTGATTTATATGTATTTCCAGGGTGATACCTTCTCAATATTACAATTGCATACATTAAAACTGAACCTGACTGAACAGATCCTTATTTTCCTCGCATTTTTAATCGCTTTTGCGGTTAAAGTTCCAATGTGGCCGGTACATACCTGGTTACCTGATGCCCACGTAGAGGCACCAACAGGTGGTTCAGTTATCCTTGCCGCCATTATGTTGAAATTAGGGGCTTACGGCTTCTTGCGCTTTAGTTTACCGATCACGCCAGATGCCAGTAGTGTACTGGATATAATGATGATCGTGCTGTCATTGATTGCGGTAATTTATATAGGTTTTGTCGCACTGGTGCAGCAGGATATGAAGAAACTGATTGCCTATTCATCAATCTCCCATATGGGATTTGTAACACTAGGTTTCTTTATCGTCTTCATGATTTATGAAAATACTGGTAGCTGGAACGGGGCTGCATTGGGTATTGAAGGTGCGATAGTTCAAATGATATCTCATGGCTTTATTTCTGGTGCCATGTTCCTGACAGTAGGTGTGTTATATGACCGTATGCATTCACGTGAAATCGGTGCTTATGGTGGTGTGATCAATACTATGCCAGTATTTGCTGGTTTTGCTGTACTATTTGCCATGTCAAATGCCGGCCTGCCTGGAACTTCAGGCTTTGTTGGCGAGTTTATGGTTATCCTGAGTGCATTTAAAGCCAATTTCTGGATTGCATTCCTGGCTGCCACTACATTGATCTTGGGAGCTGCCTATACCTTATGGATGGTTAAGCGCGTTTTCTTCGGTGATATCGCCAATGATAATGTAGCCGACCTAAAAGATCTGACCACACGAGAGTTTACAATTCTAGCAATTCTTGCTGTCGCAGTGCTGGGACTGGGTGTATATCCTGCCCCCTTGTTGGAAGTAATGGGACCTACTGTAGATAATCTGTTGCAACACATTGCGCAGTCCAAGCTATAAGAGAGTAAATAATGGATTTTGCGATACCTAACTATTATATAGCCATTCCCGAGATGTTTGTTCTCGGCATGGTATGTTTGGTACTGGTTATTGATTTGTTCATGACGGATAAATCCAGGACGGTCACCTACCTACTTTCACAAACCACACTTGTTGGTGCCGCAGTACTCACATTCACAACATTTAGCTATGAAACACAGTTTGCTTTTAGTAATACTTTCGTGCGTGATGCAATGGGGGATGTTCTAAAGGGCTTTATATACCTGTCAATATTTTTCGTATTCTTATATGCCAGGCCGTATCTACAGCAGCGGAATTTATTTAAGGGTGAATATTACGTTTTGGGATTGTTTGCCGTACTCGGCATGATGGTCATGGTTTCGGCTCAAAGCCTGCTGACAATATATCTTGGCCTGGAAATGTTAGCACTCTCCTTATATGCCATGGTGGCTTTAAAGCGTGATTCTATTGAGGCATCAGAATCAGCAATGAAATATTTTATTCTTGGGGCACTGGCATCGGGCATGCTGTTATACGGTATGTCTATGCTTTATGGGGCAACCCAATCCTTGGATTTAGCCGTGATTAGTCAGCAGGCGGTTAATAGTGATATGCCATTGGTGATGGTTTTTGGACTGGTCTTTATTGTAGTGGGCGTGGCATTTAAGCTGGGGGCGGTTCCATTCCATATGTGGGTACCAGATGTATATCAAGGCTCACCTACAGCAGTAACCCTCTTTATCGGTAGTGCCCCGAAAATTGCGGCATTTGCCATGGTTATGCGCCTACTGGTGGATGGTTTATCTAGCATGCATATCCATTGGCAGGATATGTTCATTATCCTGTCGGTCCTGTCATTGGCGGTGGGAAATATATTTGCCATAGCGCAAACAAACATTAAGCGTATGTTAGCCTACTCAACGATTGCGCATATGGGCTTCTTGATGCTGGGCGTGTTATCTGGAACGAAAGAAGGCTATTCTGCTGCGATGTTCTATACCATTGTGTACGCAATGATGAGTGTCGGTGCTTTCGGCATGATCATTTTATTAAGCCGGGCAGGTTTTGAAGCCGATCAACTAAATGATTTTAAAGGACTGAATGATAAAAGCCCATGGTTTGCCTTGGTGATGCTAATATTGATGTTCTCAATGGCTGGTGTGCCACCGTTCCTGGGTTTCTGGGCTAAAGTTTCTGTACTAAAAGAGCTGGTACACATCGATATGACTTGGCTGGCCGTCGTTGCGGTCGTCTTCTCTATTATTGGTGCGTTCTATTATCTGCGAATTATCAAGATCATGTATTTTGATAAAATGGAAGACAGCTCACAAATTAGCCATTCGCTTGATCTACGTATAGCCCTTAGCGCCAACGGCCTGGCAATTTTGGTTCTGGGTTTACTGCCTGGGCCACTCATGGCATTGTGTGCTGCCACTTTTGGTTTGTAGGTAGGCATGTAAAAGTTCTCATAATCAAGATACAATTAAGCAAGAATTTATTCGATTCTATTGTTTTTATCGAGTTTTAGATTTTTGAGGACATAATGAGTAGTACAGTGATGATTTGGGCCTTGTTGGTGATTGCTATTGTGGCAGCTAATTTGCCCTGGTTTAGCGATAAAATATTTGCAATTAAAGAAGTTGAAAATAAGAAATTTTCATACCGACTGCTTGAATGGTTTAGCCTTTATTTTTTAGTCGGCAGTATCGCATTGGGCATAGAGACCAAACTGAATGGCATACGCCACGATCAGGGTTGGGAGTTTTATGTTGTAACACTGTGCCTGTTTCTTGTTTTTGCATTACCCGGCTTTATTTATCAAATAGATCTTAAACGTCATTTCGCCACAAGATAATAAGTGACACATAATATAAGAATTAACTAATAAAGATGACAGTATACTAGCGCCGTGATAGGCTTTGCATAATGCAACAATGGTAGCAGGATGCAACTATGTCGATACGGACTCGGCTATTTTTAATACTGTCATTCATGACCTTACTACCTCTCCTTATCCTCTTATTCGGCGTCGTTGAGCAAGAAGAGAAGGAGATTCAGCAACGCATGGAAAAGGAAATTCAGGGCACGCTGAAGAAGATGTCGTCTGAACTCTTTGCCTTATTAGAAAGCCAGCGCTCCTTAGCGCTGGGTTTTTCCAGAGCCCCCATCGTTGAGCGATTTGCCAAAAATTCCCTGACACTGCCAGGCAAACAATACCAAAATCAGGCACAGTTACTCAGCAAATATTTCTTTGAATACCAGGCCGCCATTCCCAGTATCCAAGCTCTACGGTTTATTGAACCTGGTGGAAAGAGCCTGGTAAAAGTCAAAGAAGGCAAGCCGATCGAGCCTATCTTTTATGATAAAAACATCAACCGCTATTATGTGGCGGATCAATCATCAAAAGAATTTTTCCAGTCGGCAATTCAAAGTAATACAGAGGTGGATATATCCAATTTTGAACTTGGTCAGGTAACAGAGGATGCTGATTTCTGTCCTGCTATGTTGCGGTATTCGGTATTAATGCGTGATGGTGAGAAATTATTAGGTATTTTGGTTTTAAATATTTGGGGAACTCGAATAGATAACATTGTAGAGGCAACTCTGGGAGGTACATCAAGAAACGCCTATATTGTAGAGTTATCTGAAAATAAGGATAGAGACGGAATATATTTATATCATAAAAATACGGAACAAAGATTTGCCAACCAGCTAGGTAGTCATTTTCGTATGTCTACAAATATCACTGAAAGTAATTGGAATAAGATCAAGCTGTCTGGTGAAACTGGCGTGATAATGGAGCGCGACGAGAGAATTTTCTTTTACCAGA
>JABURU010000358.1 GCA_014762485.1 Gammaproteobacteria bacterium
CCATCGAAATAAAGAATACTAATTCCAAGTTATTCGCTCCTGTACTGGCCGATTATTTTTGTGGACCCATCAGGTAATCTGGCAACCAGGTCGCGATTCCAGGGAAGATAGCCAGCAACACGATGCCTATGATCATCATCATCATAAACGGTAAGGCGCCTCGTAATACGGTCTGCAACTTCACGTTTGGCGCAATGGAATTGATCACATACAGGTTCAAACCAACCGGTGGAGTGATCAGACCGATCTCCATGTTGATGGTTAACATCACGCCAAACCAGATGGGGTCAAAGCCGGCGGCCTCGACAATCGGCAGCAGGGTAGGCGTGGTCATCAGGATCACCGCCACCGGTGGCAGGAACAGACCGGCGACCAGCAACAACAAGTTAATAAAGGCCAGCAATACCCATTTGTTGGCATCCATACCGGCGATCCACTCCGCCAGCCCCTGGGTGATATAAAGCGATGACATCATGTAACTGAACAGCGCCGCGCCACCGATGATCAGCATGATCATCACCGACTCGCGGGTGGAAGTCTTGAGGATGCCCCACAGATCCGCACCTTTATATACCTTGTAGATCACCATCACCAGCACGATGCAGAACAAGGCGCCAACGCCAGCCGCCTCGGAAGGCGTGGCGACACCACCGTACAATGCCCATAACACCATCACGATGATGGCAATGAATGGCAGGATCTTCGGCAGGATCTCAAAGCGTTCTCGCCAGCTATAGCCTTCGGTATTCTTTTGAATCCCGGTGCCATAGCGATGCGAGTAATACAGCGACCAGGCCATGAACAGACCGGTCAGCATCAGGCCGGGCAGGATGCCGGCGATAAACAGACGACCGATGGAGGTCTCGGTAGCAATACCATAGACGATCATCGTGATACTGGGCGGGATCAGGATGCCCAGGGTACCACCCGCCGCAATGGCGCCGGTGGCCAGTGAACTGGGGTAACCGCGCTTTTGCATCTCGGGGATGCCCATCTTGCCTATGGCGGCACAGGTTGCTGGTGAAGAGCCACTTAACGCCGCGAATACCGAACAGGCACCGATATTGGATAACACCAGGCCACCGGGTACACGGTGAAACCAACGTTCCAGTGCCTCATAGAGATCACTACCGGCACGTGATGAAGCAATCGCCGCTCCCATCAAGATGAACATCGGTATCGATAGCAGGGCAAATTCATTCAAACCGGCAAAGATGGTATCGGCCACGATATTCAGGCTGCGCACGCCATCAAACAGGATCATGAATAATAACGCGACACCGGTAAGGGCAAAGGCCACTGGCATACCGGATAACAGCGCCAGAATTAAAACGAAGGCGACTATGGCGCCCAACTCTAACGGACTCATTATTCACCCCCCTCTGCTGGCATGCCAAACGGTGCCTCGCGCCCGCTAACCAGGCTCATAATATCGGCAATAAATTGTAACGCCATGACCCCAAAGCCGATGGGCATCGCCAGGTAGGGGATCCACAGGCGCACCGCCCAAACCGTATCGGAGAGCCAGTCACGATGCCATGACTTGAGGAATAACTCGATGCCCGACCAGGCCACGATCAAGCAAACCAGTAAAGAGAAACCCATCGCAAACAGTGCCAGATAATAGCGTGCCTTGTGGCCAAGATAGATCGGCAACAACTCAACATTCACATGCCCCTTGGTCAGCAGCACATAAGGGCTACCTATAAAGGTCGCGGCCAACAGTAAGTAGGTAACAAACTCCGTTTGCCAATAAGTGGATGCCTCTAATCCATAACGCATCACCACCATCTGGCACACCACCAACACCGAAATCACGATCATCATTGCCGCTGTTACACCGCATATGCGGGATAACAAGGTAACGAATCGTATATAGCGATCCATATTTCTCTCCACGGTTCCTCGAAGGGATAATTGATTTAGAACTCTATGATTAAACAGGGATTAAACAGCGACTAAACTTGGATTAATCTGCTTTTAATCATAGATTCCCAAAAAAAGGGCGGCTGCCCGAAGACAGCCGCCTCTTTATTCAGACCTAATCAGACCTTATTCAACCGACAGGGCCATGTCCAGCAGCTCTTTACCGCCATCAACCTTCTCAGCGAAGCTCTTGTAAGAACTGGTCTGGGCAATGTCACGCCATGCATTGAAATCAGCCTGACTCATTTCAACCACTTCTACGCCAGCGTTCTTGTAAGCTTCAACCAGCTTACCGTCCACCTTCTTGGCTTCTTCAAAGGCGTACTGCTCAGCCTTCTTACCAGCGGCCATCAGCGCATCTTGCTGCGCCTTGCTCAGGGCATTGAAGCTAGCCTTGGACATCAGGATAGGCTCATACATGAACCACAGTGCGGTGGCACCCGGTGCGGTCAGACACTTAACCTGCTCATAAATACGGTAGGAAACCAGTGAAGCAGACGAGGTGTTGGCACCATCCAGTACACCAGTCTGCAGACCAGAGTAGATCTCAGAGCTCGGCATAGAGGTGATAGATGCACCGGCCGCCGCCAGCATCTGGTTAAACGCCTTACCGGCTGCACGGAACTGCTGCCCCTTCACAGAATCGGGACCAGCGATACAGTTTTTCTTCGATACGAAACCACCGGCCATCCAGGTATCGGACAGCACGATAACACCGGCGTCATCCATGATCTTCTTAATGCGATCCATAAATGGAGACTTGTTCAGACGCATTGCGTGATCGTGGTTTTTCACCAGACCAGGCATCAGGGTCAGGTTCAGCTCAGGGTGACGACCACCAGCATAGGCCAGAGGGAAAGCCGTGATATCGAGGTTACCATCAACCATCGCGCCCCACTGTTCCTTAGGCTTGAACAGCGACTTACCAGGATACACCTGGATATTCAGACCGACATCGGCATTCTTCGCATCTTCGGCGATCATCTGCACCATGATGTCGCGCATATCGCCCTTACCACCAGGCCACTGGTGTGAAGCCTTCAGGTTTACGGTCTGCTCACCACCACCACAGGCCGTTAGGCCAACTGTCGCCGCCATTACACCGGCAACAAGTGCCTTATTAAACTTTTTAAACAACATGAACTCCCTCCTCATATGTATAGGGATTTGAATTTTTTATAACGATTTCGAGATATGATACATCACATCAGTATGAAAACGTGCATACATTTATTTTTAGCATAGAATCGATAGCTAGATCGCCATTTCAATGAATAAACAGGTTTCGGATTATAAAATGAGCAACATTTATTCGGTTTTTGAGAACCACTTCCCCGTTGATCGCAAAAAAGATTTTATTGAAACGGTAGACGGCCAACACATTAGTTACGCCGAATTGGAGCTACAAGTCACCAAAATCTGTCACTACCTGGTAAGCCAGTTAGGTTTGCAAAAGGGTGACCGCGTTGCGGTACAGGTAGAAAAATCACCGCAGGTGATCTTTCTTTATCTCGCCTGTTTACGGGCGGGCCTCATCTACCTGCCATTAAATACCGCTTATACGGAAAGTGAACTGCAATATTTTATTGAGAATGCCGAGCCCTCACTGGTGGTTTGCCGTCCTCAATCTATGGCGTTATTTGGCAAAATCGCCGAGACCAACCCCATTGCCCATATCAAAAGCCTGGATGAACAAGGCCAGGGGGAGATCATCGAAGCCGCATCGGCTCAGGACAGCGGATTTACCACCGTCGAGTGCGATAAAGATGACATTGCCGTGATCCTCTACACCTCCGGCACTACCGGTCGCCCCAAGGGGGCCATGATCAGCCACGGTTCACTGGCCGCCAATGGCTTATCGCTGGTGAACTACTGGCAATGGACAGAGGACGATGTGTTATTACACGCCTTACCCATTTTCCACATCCATGGATTGTTTGTTGCCTGTCATACTGCGCTACTCAGCGGCAGTAAAATGTTATTTGTCCCCAAATTTGACGCCGATACCATCATCGGACTTTTGCCCAGGGCGACCGCCATGATGGGAGTACCCACCTTCTACACCCGCCTGTTACTAAACGACGGCTTTAACAAGGATGTGTGTGCCAACATGCGCCTGTTTATCTCCGGCTCAGCCCCGCTACTGGAACAAACCTTTGAAGAGTTTCAGCAGCGTACCGGTCATACAATCCTGGAGCGTTACGGCATGACCGAAACCGGCATGAACACCTCCAATCCTTATAATGGTGAGCGTCTACCAGGCACCGTCGGCTTCCCACTACCCGGGGTCGAGGCACGCATCGTTCATGATGATGGTAGCCAGGTGAACCAGGGGGAAGTCGGTAACCTGCAAGTCAAGGGAGCCAATGTTTTTCAGGGTTACTGGCGTATGCCGGAAAAGACGGCCGAAGAGTTTACCGGTGATGGCTTCTTCAAAACCGGGGATATGGCGATGATGAATGATCAGGGTTATATCTCCATCGTCGGGCGTGGTAAAGATATGGTGATTACCGGTGGCTTTAACGTCTACCCGAAAGAAATAGAGCTGGAAATTGACGAAATTGATGGTGTACTGGAATCGGCCGTCATCGGCATTCCGCATGCCGACTTTGGTGAAGGTGTTACCGCAGTGATAGTGGCAAGTGATAAAGCCCAGCTGCCAACTGAGGGAGAAATGATTCGCCTCTTAAAGTCAAAACTCGCCAGCTTTAAAGTGCCGAAGAAAATCATCATCGTCGATGCCCTGCCACGCAACACGATGGGGAAGGTACAAAAAAACCTGTTACGTGAAACCTACCAGGATATTTTTCAATAAGAACTCACCTCGCCTGAACCACCCGGTTCAGGCCTATCTCCTCGCTTGACCGTAATCACGACCCTGCTAATATCAATACAAGAAAACAATCATCATCGCTAAGGAAAGCGCTATGAAAATTTTTATATGGTCACTACTTTTCTATCTTGTTTCGTTACCCGCCTATGCTGCTCAATCTAGCTTTGACTATGACTTTGTCGATGTACGTGTTGGGTTTGCCGATCTCGGTGGTGCGAGTGGAGCAGGCATACTCGCTGGTGTATCACGCAAAATCTCGCCTGATACCTACGCCGCCGCGGCCTACCAGTACGGCTGGGCTAATGATGCTGATTACTGGCAAGAAGATCTTTATCTCGGTGGTGGTTATATCCTGCCACTGGACAATAAAACCGATATCAATGTCGGTGCCGGATTACTCTTACAATGGGTAGAGGGGTGTGCATATTACTGTGGTGCAAATAATGATACAGGTATTCGTCTCAATGCGGCTTATCGCCATGCACTTGATCGTCAGCAAGAGCTAAGCGCTGAACTCATCTACAACGCCATATTTGATAATGCCGACATAGGTTTTAGTCTGACTTGGATTCTAACGCAAACCGAAGCCCTGTCACTGGGTGTACAATATGAATCGATAGGCGATCTATCTATCACGCGCGTGGTTGCCAGGTTTTAAACTTAGGTGTTCGGGCAAATTACAGACAAAAAAAGGCCGGACAAGAGGTGTCATGTCCGGCTTAAAAGGGAGTTCACAACAACAAGATTAACTTGTCAACTAACGATATGCAGGAAGCCTTAACTCATGTAAGCTCTGGCTTCTTCGCCAGGATTAGGAAGCCCGGCGATCTTCCAGACATTGATACAGCTACCAAAAAATTGCTTCATCGCAGCTTTATCAACGTCGAGCTCTGAGCATACGCGGCGAGGGGTGACATAGCCGCCCAGCTCAAAGTAGTAGTCACGAATAAACTGCACAATCTGCAGGTGACGTGACGATAATTCTTGCACTCCAACATGATCCGCAATTTGTTGCGCGGTTTGTTGAGTCCAGTTTTTTGGATGAACTAAAAAGCCATCATCATCCAGACCAAAGAACACTGTCCTGGCCTCTGCCAGCAGACCTGAATCTACACTGTACATTTCACTATCCTCGCTGTGTTTGCTGCTGTTGGGGATATTGTATCCAGCGGGCATTTCATGTAAATTTATAAAAAATGCACTACCATCAAGATAATTGATATGGAATTACGACAACTACGCTCATTAATTACCCTGGTTGAAACCAACTTCAGCGTCAGCCAGGCGGCGGCCAAACTGTTCCTGGTTCAATCTGCGGTTTCTCAACATATTACCCGCCTGGAAGACGAGCTGGGCATCCAGGTAGTGGTGCGGCTAGGCAAACGTATTACCGGTCTTACGCCAGCCGGTGAACAGATCTACCGTTACGCGTTAAACACACTGTCTTCCGCACAAAGTATTCTGGATATCTCGGTAGAGCAGCGCGAGCAAAATAGTGGGATTCTGCGCATAGGTGCAACCCATACTCAGGCAAGGTATATCCTGCCACCTATCATTAAGGCATTTAACGAGCTGTACCCCCATGTCGAGTTACAGTTGCATCAATCCACACCCATCGAGCTAATGAATATGCTCCTGCGCGATCAACTGGACATAGCCATCTATACCGAGCATGTAATGAATCACGATGAGTTAATCGTTCACCCTATGTATCAATGGAATAGAAGCCTGATCACTTTGCCTACACACCCGCTTTGTGAGCAAAAGACGCTGCAGCTAAAAGACCTCTGTGACTACCCGTTAATTACCTATGTACATGGCTTCACCGGACGAGGTCATTTTGATGAGGTACTCAAGAAGGCAGAACTGTCTGCACAAATCGTATTGAGTGCAGCGGATACCGATGTCATTAAGACGTATGTTGCCGAAGGTATGGGTATAGGCATTATCGCCAGTGTGGCAAACGATGACATAGAAAGCCTGGGATTATGCTACCACGACTTAAGTAGTCTGTTTCCCTGGGAAACCACCAAGATCGCCTATAAGAAAGACAAATTTATTCGCGCCTACCAAACCCACTTTATTGAGCTGTTTCACGCGACGATTAGAGAATCATCCGAACAGATGCATGTACGGGTTTGCGAATAAGCTCGTATCACACCAGTTGCAACAATAAAAAGCCCAGACTAACGGTGGCCCCCACGATAGGGACCCATCGAGGCACGAAGTTATTTCCACTCATGCCCTTGGCCTGTATCTTCCACAACGATACATTAACGATGGCAAACACAATCAGTGTGACGAAGCTGGTGGTCTTGGCCAGGGTAACCAGGGGAAACCACAGCGCCAATATCAATATCAGCAGCGTGACGATCATGGTTGAGAATAACGGTGTATGTCGCCTGGGGTGAACCCGGGAAAAGATGGGAGGCAACCAGCCCTGGTTGGATAGACCATACAACACCCGTGAAGCCATAATGATCTGTATCAGGGCGCCGTTAATCACGGCCACCAGGCTAATCAGGCTGATCACCGTTGGCTTATTACCGCTAACATGTTGATAAAGGTGAGCCAGAGGAGCCTGGTTGCCCGCCAGCTGCTCCAGAGGAATGGACAAGACACTGACCAGGGCAACCAGCAGATATAACGTAGAGGAGACAACCAGTGCCAGGATGATTGCCCTGGGCATGGTGTGAGATGGGTTCTTTACCTCCTCGGCCACATTCACCATATCCTCAAAGCCAACATAGGCATAAAAGGCCAGAAAGCTGCCCATCATAATCCCCAGCCATACCCCCTCCCCCATCTCTGGCAACAACTTATCCAGGTTCGCGGGCACACTGAGCAAGGCATCACTGGATACATTGATAATCAATAACAGCCCAAATACTTCCAGCAGGGTGATGATCGTCGCGAGCCAAACGGACTCGGATATACCCCATGCCGCAATCAGCCCCAACCCACCAATCAGCAGGACCAGAACCAGCCAGTCAGGTAGCTCGAAAAAGACCTGTAAATAACCGACAAAGCCATTGGCTAAGGTTGCAGACGAGACCAGGCCTATCATGATCACCAGGCTGCCCATTAACAACGAGATATGAGGATGATGAAAAGCGGCCTCGACATACACCGCTTCACCGGCGCTTTTGGGGTAGCGTGCCGACAGCTCGGCGTAGGAGAAGGCGGTAAAGACAGCAAGAAAAGAGGCAATAATGAAGGATAGAGGCGCGTACATCCCGGACACCGCCACCACCTCGCCGATTAGTACATAAATGCCGGCACCCAGAATGGTCCCCAGGCCATAAAATGTCAGTAATGGTAGTGAAATATTGCGCTTGAGAGTCGCAGGAGGGGCACTTTGTTGTACTTTTTTATCTGTCATACAGACATGGTAGCGGGCTTATGCCCGCCAGACCAATGTCATTTCATCAACAATACCAGTTAAATATCTTCTACCCAGATCGTTTTGGCATTAATAAACTCATGAATACCAAGATGGGCCAGCTCACGCCCATACCCCGAGGCCTTGATCCCGCCAATGCCAAGACGCGGATCACTTTTCACGAAGTTATTAATAAAACTCATGCCGGTCTTTAACTGACGCGCGATCGCTTCGCCCCGTACCGTATCCCTGGTCCAGATACTGCTGCCCAAACCAAAGCGTGAGTCATTCGCCACCGCGATCGCCTCGGCTTCATCCTTGACTCGAATGATCAGTGCCACCGGGCCAAAAAACTCCTCATCCCAGGCGCGCATGCCGGGCTTAACCTTATCCAGTATCGTCGGCTGATAATATGCCCCTGGCATATCAAATGGCTCGCCACCGATTATCGCCACCGCACCGGCCTTAATGCTGTCGGTGACCTGCTCATGCAACTCATCACGTAGATCTTCTCGCGACATGGGGGCCAATGTGCACGCCTCATCCATCGGATCACCAGGCTGCAGGGTTTCCACCGCCTGCTTGAAGCGACTGACAAACTCGTCGGCGATGGCATCCACCACAATAAATCGTTTGGCGGCGATACATACCTGGCCACAGTTCTGATAGCGAGCGATCACCGCCTGCTGCACCGTATGCTCCATATCGCAATCATCCAGCACGATAAAGGCATCCGAGCCACCCAGCTCGAGGACACTCTTTTTGATCACCCCGGCTGCCGCCTGGGCGACTGCGCGACCAGCCGGCTCACTTCCGGTCAGGGTCACGCCACAGATGCGATCATCCTCGATGACCGATTTCACCTGGGAGGCGCCGATCATTAAGGTTCGAAACACACCTTCAGGCAGGCCCGCCTTACGGAAGATCTCCTCAACCGCCAGTGCCGCCTGCGGAACATTGGAAGCATGCTTCAATACCACCGCATTGCCACCCGCCAGCGCCCCGACAGCAAATCGCATCACCTGCCAGAAAGGAAAGTTCCAGGGCATCACCGCCAGTACGGTACCCAGCGGCAGATAGGCGATAAGACTACGACTGGCATCGGTTTCGACGATCTTGTCTGCCAGGTATTCGGCGGCATGATCAGCGTAGTAATCACATACCTGGGCACACTTTTCGATCTCCGCCCGTCCTTCACGCAATAACTTGCCCATCTCCAGGGTCATAATGGCCGCATATTCTTCCACGTTACCGCGTAACAGCTGTGCCGTATTACGTAACAACTCACACCGTTTCTCTACGGGAGTCTCTGCCCAGGCCGCTGATGCAGTATCTACCTCGCTCAATACCCTGTCTAACTCGGATTCTGTCCAGGTGGGAAATTCCTTCACCAATTCTCCGTTGGCAGGATTGATCGTCTGAAACGGCATAGTGCCCCCTTATTGTTGTTTCGATGCTCGAGACTAAGTATAGATGGTGTTAACTATATAAAAGTATCTATATTTTCGCTGAAAAAGTTAACTATCTGCTTGACTGTCATGCCGTGGTCTAAAACAATGAGGTGGGATAATTGACAAAAAACAATAATAGTCGCTGGGAGTTTGCTAATGGTGCCGAAGAAGATCTGTATACTGGGTGGAACCGGCTTTGTCGGACACAGACTGGTTTATCGCCTGGTCAAGGAAGGCTACCAGATCAAGATCATCACTCGCCGCCCCGAGCGCCACCGTGACCTATTGGTATTACCCACTGTCGAGCTGGAAAGCACGAACATCTTCGACATTGATCAATTATCCAGCAGCTTGGCAGGGTATGACACCGTCATCAACCTGATTGGCATCCTTAATGCCGCCGATAACAGCGGCAACGAGTTCCGCAAGATCCATGTCGAGTTAACTCACACCATTGTTCAGGCCTGTCGACGAAGAGGCATTAAGCGTCTACTGCATATGAGCGCACTAAATGCCGATGCCTCGCGCGGCACCAGCTATTACCTGCGCACCAAGGGAGATGCCGAGAGCTTTTTACTGGCATCCAAGGACATGGATATCACCATATTCAGACCGTCAGTGATTTTTGGTGAAGAGGATAGCTTCCTCAATCGCTTTGCCTCGCTATTAGCAAAAACACCGATCCTGCCACTGGCCTGCCCCACTGCACGGATGGCACCTATCTATATAGGTGATGTCGTCTCGGCGTTTAGCCATGCATTAACAGACCGCCATACTATCGGTCAGCGCTATGATCTATGTGGCCCTCGCAGCTATAGCCTGAAGGAGCTGGTGGAATATGTTGCAAAGCTCAGCGGCCGTCGCCGTATGATCTGGGGACTGGGCGATACGATGTCCAAGGTCCAGGCCTTCATCCTCGACTTTATGCCAGGCAAGCCATTCTCGCTTGATAACTACAACAGCCTGCAGCTGGACAGCGTATGTGAGCAACCATTTCCCGCTATCTTTAATATCAAGCCAACACCACTGGAATCCATTGCCCCAATCTATTTACAGAATAAATATGCCCACCTGCGCTATGATCACTTCCGGGGCAGTGCCCGACGTCATTAAAACCAAATAGCGAAACCTTTATGCAGATATATAAAGTAGGCGGTGCCGTTCGAGATCGCCTGTTAGGGCTAAGTGTAAAAGACATCGACTGGGTAGTAGTGGGTGCGACACCCGCCGAGATGGAACAACGAGGCTTTCGTGCCGTGGGCAAGGACTTCCCGGTCTTTCTGCATCCGCAAAGCAATGAAGAGTATGCCCTTGCCCGCACCGAGCGCAAGACGGCTCCCGGCTACACCGGTTTTCAATTTCATACCTCAACCGAGGTTACGCTGGAAGAGGATCTGATCCGTCGTGACCTGACCATAAACGCCATTGCCGAGGATGATAACGGACAACTAATCGATCCCTATCATGGCCAACAAGATATCCAGCAACGCATCTTACGCCACGTCTCCCCAGCCTTTGTCGAAGATCCGGTGCGCATCCTGCGCGTGGCCCGTTTCGCCGCCCGCTTTCACTCACTCGGTTTTACCATTGCCGAGGAGACCATTTCGCTGATGCGGGAAATGGTTGAGAACGGGGAGACCGATGCCCTGGTGGCCGAGCGTGTCTGGCAAGAGACCCAACGTGCATTGAGCGAACCCTCACCTCACATCTATTTTCAAAGCCTGCGAGAGTGCGGTGCCCTGGCGGTGATCTTCCGGGAGATTGATAACCTCTATGGCGTGCCGCAGCCAGAGGAGCATCACCCAGAGATCGATACCGGTATCCACACGATGATGGTATTGCAACAGGCTGCGCGCTTAAGTGATGCCCCGGCGGTACGCTTTGCCGCCCTGGTACATGATCTGGGCAAAGGCACCACACCGAAAGAGGAGTGGCCTCGGCACATTGCTCATGAAGCCAGAGGGGTGCCACTGGTAAAGGCATTATGCCAGCGCCTGAAGGTGCCAAATGATTATAAAGAACTGGCGCTGATCGTTACCGAGTTCCATCTACACTATCACCGTGCGGCTGAACTCAAGGCCAGTACGATGGTAGATACCCTGCAAAAGCTCGATCCCTATCGCAAGCCTGAGCGCTATGAACATTTTATCTTAGCCTGCGAAGCCGACTCTCGTGGTCGACCCGGCTTTGAAGACAAGGATTATGATCAGCCTCGGATCATGCGCGAAGCCGCCGACCTGTGCCGCCAGGTCAATGCAAGATCAATGGTTGAGCAGGGACTACGCGGACCTGCCATCGCCAAGGCGATACGTGAAGAACGAATAAAAATAGTCCACCAGATGACTCGATAATTTACGCTGTCCGTCGTACTATCAAGTAACACTAGAGCCAGACCACTGGCCTCACCCATATTTAGGAGGAATGTGATCCATGCTGTACGAGGACACCCTGTTTTCGCGCTTTTTAAATACCCTGCTGGGAACCATTATCTTTGTGCTTATCGTTGCCGGTGGCACCTATTACCTGCAAAATTCACTGATCCTGGTGAAACAATATGATGCCTATACCCACTGGGCCGTGGTACTGCTAGCCCTGCCCATTCTAGCCGGCATTATTAGTCGTTTTGCCAACATTACTTCACCACTGTTCAGCTCACTATTTGGTGCGTTTGCTGCAGCCGCTTTGCTTTATCCGCAATACCAGACATGGTGGGCCGTACCGCCAACCATGCTCGATATGGGCATCTATGTCATCATTGTTCTGGGCATCGGTTTCATGGCCACTCAGCCACTAAAGACCACCTTTATGATGGCCTTCCGTATGGGACGCTTTTCGATGCCGAGCTTCTCTACTCCCGGTAAAAAACCGGCACGCCGTGCAGACATGACAAAAACCCAACGTCTACAGGCAACTGGCAAGGGCAATACCGTCGCCATGATGGAGTTAATGGTTGGTCTTTCTTCACTCGCCCTGAGTATCTTTAGTATCTTCTTTCTGGGTAAAGGTTAAAGCGATATTTAATAAAAATAAAGAAGGAGCCAAGGCTCCTTTTTTATTTTGTGTTTTCTTTACCAATTGAAACTAAATGTTCTATAAAGAAAAGATACTGTAGCTTATGTGATTTCAATAATAGCCAACCAATAAGCACCCCTGTGCTGTTGGCCACCATGTCATAGTAGTCAAAATATCGATACCCACTTAGTCCCTGCATTATCTCGATGGCCACACCCATAGATGCCCAACCAATGATCCACTTCACACTTAGCTTACCCAGTTGACCAAACCAGCTCATTAACAAGGCATAGGCAAAGGCATGTTCAACCTTATCCGATAAGCCTGGCACAGCAGGTGGTGCAGGCATTAACGACAACACAATAATAACTGCCACGAACAACCAGCCCAACCACCACCAGAGGGAATAATATTTTAACGGTAAGTCACTAGAGGAAGACATAAAGCAGGACCATGCCCAATAACAGGCGGTAGATAACAAACGGCAACATGCCTATGCGATCCAGCATCTTTAAAAATAGATGTATGCATAGATAGGCACTAAAGGCAGATACAACGGTTCCCCATATAATGCTCGACCAATCGACCGGCAGGGCACTTTCTATTAGCTCCTTAAGATGCAGTAAGCCTGCAGCGGTAATAATTGGTATCGATAACAAAAAGGAAAAACGTGCAGCCGCGGCGCGTGATAAGCCTAACAATAAACCGGCGGTAATGGTGGCTCCTGAGCGTGAAGTACCCGGGATCAATGCCATCGCCTGCGCCAGACCGATAAACAGGATATCTTTCCAGTCCAGTTTATGTTCGGTGCGCTCACGCTTGCCGATCACATCGGCATACCAAAGTAACAAACCAAACAGAATCGTGGTTGCGGCGATCACCACAGGGGAGCGCAGTTGATCTTCAATCACATCCTTAAACAGAATGCCTGCCAGACCTGCCGGTATTGTCGCGAAGATCACGGCCCAGGCCAGTCGACTTTCACCAACCGCCTTTCTCTCTACCACCGATATTGTCCAGTCATGCGTCATCGCCATAAGCTCTTTACGAAAATACCACACCACGGCACTCAAGGTGCCCACATGCACGGCGACATCAAAGGCCAATCCCTGATCCGGCCACTCGACCAACTGTGGAACCAGGATCAAGTGCGCCGAACTGGATATTGGCAAAAACTCGGTTAACCCCTGTACCAGGGCCAGTACCATCACCTGTAAGGATTCCACTACAACCTACCTCTCATATCATGTGCAAAGCCACGTAACGGCTCATTATATTGTTTTGATAATGCCATTACCTTGAACAACTCGCCCATTTCACCTGGCAAGGTAAGCTTTTTTACCTGCTGGCTTAAGATTAACTGTTCCCGCTGTGGCAACTCACCTTGCTCGCTTAATAAACTTTCAAGCCCATTGGCCATTAAAAACATCGCCTGCGTGGTATAGCCACTCACACTTAAATCCGCACTTAGGGCGGCCTCTGCTATCGAGGTAAAATCCACATGCGCGGTAATATCCTGCAGACCGGGATAGACAAAGGGATCATCATGAGCACGATGACGATAGTGACACATCAATGTGCCATCCACCCTCTGCGGATGAAAAAATTCATGCCGAGGGAAGCCATAATCTATCAGTAACATCACCCCCTGCTCGAGCCGATCTCCCCATGCCTGTATCCAGTCAGTCGCCGCCAGGTTGATCTCACTGCAATACCCCTGCGGCCACTCTTTTGCTTCTATTTTATTTAGCCGCTGATCAGAGAGAGTATCCTGGGCCCAGCCAAAGCGATCTGCTTGCATCGTTACGTATTGTTCCTGTACACCACTTTCACTATGACAGATACGGTGTACCGGCAATGCATCCAGTAGCTCATTTGCGAGAATAATAGCGCTGATCTTATCCGGTAAGCTGTCCAGCCAGGAAACGTGGTGCAAAAGATGAGGACAACGCTGTTCGAGGGTCTGCTGCTGTCGTTGGCGCAAGTCCGCGCTTAGCTCCAGGATCATGTACTGCTTCGGCAGACGGTTTAACTGTTCCAGCTGAAGCAGGATATCTGCGGCCATCGTACCGCGTCCAGCCCCGACTTCAATAATCATCGGCTGCTGGATGGCTGGTAAGATTTCCGCACACTGATTAGCTACACACTGAGAAAACAACGGCGATATCTCAGGCGCCGTGATAAAGTCACCGGCCTCACCAAACTTGCTACTACCGGCGCTGTAATAGCCTAGACCCGGGGCATAGAGGGCC
>JABURU010000025.1 GCA_014762485.1 Gammaproteobacteria bacterium
TGTATAAGAGACTGGTGTTCATCTGCGCATTGCCGGTAATACGATGTTTCACGAGTTCCAGCTGCACCTGGATAACAATGGTGTAATCAACCTGGACAACACCACATCGGCGACGGCGACCAATCAAACCCTGACGATGAAAAATGCCTATGTGACGGTGGATGCCAGCGCACACGGTGGCAGCTGGTATCTGCATAACGCACGCCAGTTTAGTATCGTCAAAACATTTGGTACAAGCGACAGCTTTATCCTTGTGCCGGGTATTTATTACCAGTTGTATTCGTTGCCCGGTGATCAGATATCATCTTTCTATCTACAGGAACCGTGTGCCGTCAGCCCTGTCGAGCATCAGTTTTCACCCGGCATACTAAGTGTCAGCTGTGGTCAGCCAGATAGCGATGGCGATGGTGCACCCGATAGTAGTGATAACTGCCCTGCAATATTTAACCCAGAACAACTGGATAGCGACAGTGACCTACAGGGTGATGCCTGTGATAACGATGATGACCATGATTATGTGCTGGATAGCCTGGATAACTGTCCATTAATAAGTAATGTTGAGCAGTCTGACTTTGATGCAGATGGATTAGGTGATGCCTGTGACAATGATATGGATGCCGATGGTGTCGGTAACATGCTGGATCAGTGTCCATTAACCCCACTAGCTACCGCCGTCGATAGTGATGGCTGTAGTGGTCGACAGTTTATCGCCAAACAGTGCCCGAAAGAACGGTTTAAAAGACATGGTCAATACGTACGTTGTATCATGCAGGCGGCGAAAAAAGCCTATCGCAATGGATTAATTACTCTCAATGAAAGACACGCCATTATTTATGAGATGAAACAATCGCATAATGAACATCATAATGATTACACAGACGATGATAAGAAGAAACATCGATATAAAAAACGATATCGGTATGATGAAAAGGATGATTAAGCAATAATCATCGTGCAATAAAAAGGTCCCGTGATAAAAGCAGGGCCTTTTTTATAAGAGTGTTATTCGCTTAACTTATCGAGATTTTTATACAACTCCAGGCTTTCCGGGTTGGCCAGCGCGGTCGTATTTTTTACCGCCCGGCCGTGGATGGTATCGCGCACTGCGATCTCCGATATCTTGCCAGAGCGAGTACGCGGTATCGCCTCGATGGCGATGATCTTTGCCGGCACATGACGCGGAGTGGCACCACGGCGTATGTTGGCGCGGATTTGTTGTACCAGCTCATCGCTGAGCTCATTGCCGTCACGCAACTTAACAAACAGGATGATGCGGGTATCGCCATCCCATTCCTGCCCGACGGCAATCGCCTCTTCCACCGCGTCAATGGTCTCCACCTGGCGATAGATCTCGGCGGTACCTATGCGTACCCCGCCAGGGTTTAACGTGGTATCGGAACGGCCATGAATGACAAAGCCGCGGGTGCTGGAATGACGCACGACAAAGTCACCGTGTGCCCACATATTCGGAAAGCGTTCAAAGTAAGCCGCCTGATAACGGCGACCATCCTCATCTCCCCAAAAGCCTATTGGCATCGATAGGTGAGCATTGCGACAAACCAGCTCACCCGGTTCGTCCAGTAAGGCCTGACCATCGTCACCCATAGAGACCACATCCAGCCCTAGCATGATGCACTGCATCTCGCCGCGGTAGACCGGCATCGTTGGGTTGCCACCAAGGAAGCAGGCGCAGATATCGGTACCGCCCGAGATAGACGCCAGGTGTAGATCGGCTTTCCAGTCACGGTAGATGTAATCGAAGCTCGACGGGATCAGAGGTGAGCCGGTCGAGAGGATCAGGCGCAACTTGTTAAGCTGGTGACTCTGTTTCGGTTTGAGCTCGGCCTTCAGGCAGGCATCGATGTATTTGGCCGAGGTACCGAAGACCGAGATCTCATCGGCGTCGATCACATCCAGCAGGCGAGTAGGCTCGGGATGAAACGGGCTACCATCATAGGTGATCAGGGTGGCACCCAGCGCCAGGCCAGATACCTGCCAGTTCCACATCATCCAGCCGCAGGTAGTGAAGTAGAAAAAGCGTTCACCGTTGCGTATATCGCAATGCAGCGTTTGTTCTTTCTTATGCTGTAATAATAAGCCCGCACCGGTATGCACAATACATTTCGGTTTGCCGGTGGTGCCGGAGGAGAACAGGATCACCATCGGCGCATCAAAGGGCAGGCGATTAAATTGAATCGTTTCAGCTTGATACGGCGCCAGCCACTGCTCAAAGGTTGTGCAGGGGTAGGCCGCCAGGCTGTCTGGTATCTCATCGCTAATCAGTACTACTTTCGTTAGCTGGGAGGCGGTAGCCACTGCCTCGATGGTGGGACTGACATCCACATACTTGCCGGCGTCGTGGTAGTTGGGTAAGGCCAGCAGGACGGTTGGCTCGATCTGGCATCGACGATCCGAGGCGCCGGCCGGGC
>JABURU010000158.1 GCA_014762485.1 Gammaproteobacteria bacterium
TTATATTGCGTATGTGACGAACCGCACTCGATAGATTTATTTTATATTTTTTATCTATAGTGCTTACGTATTCCAAGAAATCGGCTTGTCTACCCAGTGCATGATAACAGTCATGTATCTTGCTAATTACTTCACCTAGATAAACCGGGTCCTGTACTTCAATACGTTTATAAGCTTTAAGAGCAGGCTTGTAGCGCATTTCACTTAAAGCCAAATCACCCTCCTGAATACTTGCACGTACATTTTTTTTATCTGCGTACAAGGCCTTCTGTATCCTATAAGTAGCAGATTTTAAATCTTTCTTTAGAATGTCTTCATGAGCCAGCTCACAATAGAAATGTGATTGCATGGTGTTATAGTTTTTATCTCCCATATAGGCCAGCTTTTCAGCGATATTAATCGCTTTTTGCCACTCTTTTTCCTGTTGATAGATGATTAATAAATTAGACAGGGCCATGCTTGAGAAATGCTTATTGTTCATAGCATCGACAAATAATTTTTCCGCCCTGTCTAGCAAGCCTGCCTTCATATAATCTTGTGCTAATTCAAATAAGGCCTGCTCCCTATGTTCTTTATTTAATGTTGGGCGAGCAATCAGGTTTTGATGAATTCGAATAGAACGCTCAACTTCGCCCTGTTTTCTAAACAGATTACCAAGCGCAAGGTGGATCTCTACCACCTCGCTATTTTCTTCAACCATTTTGACAAAAATATCAAGAGCTTTGTCTTCCTGCTCATTTAACAGGTAACGAATACCACGCAGATAATCTACAGATATATCAGAATAATCCGTACTATTTGATTTAGACTTATGATTTCTGCCTAATATCCAACCTGTAAATGCAGCTACTGGCAGCAATAAGAACAATAGTTCCAACAATGATCAATCCTTAAATGGTATCGTTCTTAGATTATTAATCTCTTTTTGATTTAGCTGATATTGTTTTTTTAATTTTTGAACCTCTCGACGTGATTTATACATAAGAGAGAAACTGGTCACTATACCCAGCAGAGCGCCAATTATTAGAGTGATAATAATTAATAACGCTAAAGGTAACTGCGCCTGAAATACAACCAGGTTTATTTCAACGCTATTTGAGTTATATATCGCCAAAATAATACCAATAATTAGTACAAATACCGCAAACAGATAATTTAGTATTTTCCTCATTGTTCTTATCCTGATACTGACGTCAAATAAAAAAGGGCGACGGTTGTTAAACCAGATCGCCCTTTTTAGAATTCATATAACATCACTATTGTTCCAGTGATTCGAGATACGCCGCGTTAACACGTTCTCTTAATTCCTTACCAGATTTAAAATGGGGTACATACTTGGAACTTAACTCGACGGGCTCCCCTGTTTTAGGATTGCGGCCAGTTCTAGGTGGACGGTAATGTAATGAGAAGCTACCAAAGCCTCTAATTTCTATACGCTCACCGGTCGCTAATGCCTGCGCCATATGCTCGAGTATTGTCTTAACCGCTAACTCAACATCTTTATAGGGCAATTGAGTTTGCCTGCGAGCGAGTTTTTCGATCATTTCAGACTTGGTCATGACTCCCCCTGTCAAAACAAGAAAGGGGGACTGTTATCAGTCCCCCTGCTTCTTATTAGTCCTGGCCTTCCATCTGCTCTTTCAGCAGATCACCCAGGGTAGCACCGCCTTCTGAGCCGCTGCCACTGTAGTTACGAATCGCTGCCGCTTCTTCATCACTGTCCTTCGCCTTGATGGACAGGTTGATAGTACGGTTCTTACGATCCACGCCAATAAACTTGGCTTCCACCTGCTCACCTTCCTTAATCATGGTACGAGCGTCTTCTACTCGATCCTGAGAAATTTCGGAGGCACGCAGGTAACCGTCAACTTCGCCACCCAGCTCTATCACAGCGCCTTTGGCGTCAACTTCCTTAACGGTACCAGTTACGATGGTTCCCTTTGGATTATCTGCTACGAAGTTAGATACAGGATCCTGTTCGATCTGCTTGATACCCAGAGAGATACGCTCACGCTCAGGGTCAACCTGCAGCACAACCGCTTCTACTTCATCGCCCTTCTTGAAGTTGCGAACCGCATCTTCACCAGTTTCGTTCCAGGAGATATCAGACAGGTGAACCAGACCATCGATGCCGCCGTCCAGACCAACAAAGATACCGAAATCGGTGATGGACTTGATGGCACCAGAAACCTTGTCACCCTTGTTGAAGTTCTTCGAGAAGGACTCCCATGGGTTATCCTGACACTGCTTCATGCCCAGTGAAATACGACGACGCTCTTCGTCGATTTCCAGAACCATGACGTCAACTTCGTCACCCAGCTGTACAACCTTGCTTGGGTGGATGTTCTTGTTGGTCCAGTCCATTTCGGACACGTGTACCAGACCTTCAACA
>JABURU010000024.1 GCA_014762485.1 Gammaproteobacteria bacterium
GTACCAATATCGTAGAGGCAACCAGTAATCCCTTGCTGTTAGCCAATGACCAGTGTAGAGCCGGTTCATACTTTGCACGCAACCACAGCATAACACGGTTTTCTTTTTCCTCTATTGGGCCTTTGACGAATAGGGCTACAGCGGCAGGCACTACGGTAACTGACAGAATTAGTGCTGCTAACAATGCTGTCACCACAGTGAAGGCCATGGGATGGAACATTTTGCCTTCTACTCCGGAGAGCGAAAATATCGGCAGATAGACTATTAAAATGATCAATACCCCAAACACACTAGGCCGTATCACCTCTACCGTAGCCTCTCGCACGACGCTTAACCTTGCCTTTAAGTCCGGCATTCCACGGTGCATTTTTTGATAATCAGCCAGGCGGCGCAGAGCATTTTCTACAATAATTACCGCACCATCGACAATGAGACCAAAATCAAGTGCGCCGAGACTCATCAAGTTGCCGGATACGCGCGATTGCACCATACCTGTGATGGTCATTAGCATGGACAATGGAATCACGGCTGCTGTTACCAGTGCGGCACGCCAGTTGCCCAGTAATAACAGCAATACAACGATTACCAGCAAGGCACCTTCGACCAGATTCTTTTGTACCGTTGCGATGGTCTTGTCTACCAGTGTGGTACGATCATATACAGGAGTTAGCTCCACACCATCTGGTAAGGATGGCTTAATACTCTCCAGGCGCATGGCAGCTTCACGCGCTACTTCACGACTGTTTTCGCCCACCAACATAAAGACGGTACCCAGAACCACCTCTTGCCCATCCTGAGTAGCCGCACCGGTACGTAATTCACCTCCTAGCTTGATATCGGCAACAGCCTGTAATCGAATAGGCACTCCACCCCGCTTGGCGATGACGATTTGCTTTAGATCTTCCAGATTACTGATCTGCCCCGGCGAACGTATTAAATATTGCACACCAAAACGTTCAATATAGCCGGCACCAGTATTGAGATTATTACGAGCCAGTGCCGCCATTACATCTTGCAAAGTCAGATCAAAGGCCTGTAACTTATTCGGATCGGGCAGTATATGGAATTGCTTGCTGTAACCCCCTATGGTATTGACCTCCACTACGCCAGGGGTTTGACGCAATTGCGGTCGTACGATCCAGTCCTGGATTGTACGCAACTCCATGGGATCATATTCCGTGCCACTGGTACTGGTCACGGTGTACATAAAGATCTCACCCAGGCCAGTTGCTATAGGTCCCATGGCGGGCTCTATACCTTCTGGCAGCTGCTCCTTTACCTCATTCAGGCGCTCATTTATCAGTTGACGCGCAAGATAGATATCCGTTCCTTCCTGAAACACGACAGTTACTTGCGATAGACCATAACGTGAGAGTGAACGGGTATATTCCAACCAGGGCAGGCCAGCCATGGCGGTTTCTATAGGAAAGGTTATACGCTGCTCCGACTCCAGAGGTGAATAACCCACGGCCTCTGCATTTATCTGCACCTGAACGTTGGTAATATCAGGAACTGCATCGATGGGTAACTTTTGATAGTTATACATTCCCAGTGCAGCTAATCCTGCAGCGACTATTAGCACTAACCAACGATGCGCGAGGGAAAATTTAACAATATTATTTAACATGTTCCTCACCTCAATGATCGTGGCTAGCGCCTGATTTTTCGATATCGGCCTTTATTAGGTAACTGCCGTTTGTAACATAGTCCGCACCTGGCTTAAGACCTGATATAACTTCTACCCACTTATCATCTCGTATTCCCAGCTTTGGCATGCGCATCTCATAGCTCTCACCTACACGCACAAAAACCACATCAATATCTCGAATTCGCTGCAAGGAAGATGTTTCTATCGCCAAAGGTACCCTTCGTTGGTTATACGTAACGACTCCTCTAACGAACTGTCCAGGACGTAGTTGTAATCCAGGGTTGTCGGTAATGACTCGAGCACGGACACTTTGTGTTGCGTGGACGGACAGTGGCGAGATCCAGTCGATTTTTCCGCTAAGCTGCTGGCCATTCATTGTGTTAATTATTACGCTTTGACCTTCTTTGATACGTTTCAGGTCATTAGAAAACACATCTAGTTGAACCCAAACCTGTGACAAGTCTGCAATGATAAACAGGGGGGTTTCCCCGGTTATCTCACCGGGTTGCGTTTCACGCTGAACAATTACACCACTAATTGGCGCATGGATATCATAGCTTTGAAGGCTTTGATTACTTTGTACACGGGCCAGTAGTTCACCGGCTTTAACCACATCACCTTGGCGTTTGTACAAGCGTTGTACCAAACCAGCATATCTAGCTCGCACATGAGACATTCGATCCGGATCAGACACTACTCTACCGGTAAGTGTTAGACGTTGTTGTATGACG
>JABURU010000239.1 GCA_014762485.1 Gammaproteobacteria bacterium
CTCGGCGATGTGGATAAACCACAGACCATGCCCCTGCCGCCAAATCCACGCAACATGCCGGGGCCACCTGAGTCGCCCATCATCCTGCCCGAACCGCCTTAGCCTCCCATCAGACCGAAGCCACCCATCATACCCCTACCGTTGCCTCTACCACCCATCATGCCGTGACCGCTATAGCCATGTCCCATCATACCCGGACCCATGCCATCACGATCTGGGCCGTAAGCTTGACCACGCCAGTTTTTGAGAGACTTTCTCTGCTCCGGGCTAAGCTCGGCATCGATACGATTGGCCGTATCGATCTGGACCTTAAGCATTTGCTGACGCAGCTTAAACATGGGTTCAAAGGCCGCGAGGATAGCTTTGCTATCGCGCTTATCGGCGTTCAGCAACGGGTAGGCCTTTTCCATCATCGTGTGCATCTGCTCCATAAGTTCCCATTGCTCTGTTCGCATCTCGCGCTGGGTGGAGTAGATCTTCTTGCGTTGTTCATCCGTCAGTTTCAATTCGCCATTGGGATCCGTCCACATCATCATGTAACCGTGACCAAAGCCATCGTCGTCATCACGATCGGCATATGCAGATGTGGTGAGGGAAAGGCCCAGGGTGAGGCATATACATATAGATAAGACCGATACACGTACGTTTTGCCTGGACATATATCTGCACTCCTTTCGTTGTATCCATTGGGTATAGCTTGTCGATGCGAATGAATCAATTCAGTGATACGAATTGACATCAAATTTCATTGTGTTGAACCGTTGCCCACAAAATATGCGCATAGTTGTGTGATAAAAGTCTCTTTGCATGGCTTGCAGAAGTGGTGGGAGACGCTCTATTTGTTTCAGCAGTATGCAGATTTATTCATACACGGTGCCTGCTATTGAGCAGGTGAAGCAGATCTGATGCGTTTGAAACAATAATGCGAAACTCAAGCTTGACCCTGTAGTCTACTTTAAGGTGTAGAGTTAACTGCAATAGAAATAGAAGGGAGCAGCTATGACAGAAGGCATGACGATAGGCTTGTTGGCCAGCCAGGTCGGCCTCACCTCCGAGACACTGCGTTATTACGAGCGCCTTGGCTTGATTGCTCCTAGTCAGCGCACCGAATCCAACTACCGCCTCTATGATGCCGAGGCGGCCCAGCGCCTGTTTTTCATTCGGCGTGCCCAGGTACTGGGTTTTTCACTTCAGGAGATCGGGCAACTGCTATCGCTCCGCTCCCAGCCAGAGAGCGATATGAGTGAGGTGAAGGCCCTGGCCGAGGCCAAGATACGGGACATCCAGGCCAAGATCGACGACCTGGTACGGATGCAAAAGGGGCTGGCAGTACTGACCGAAACTTGCCCCGGCCACGGCTCTACCGGAAATTGCCCCATCCTTGATGCCCTGTCGGAAAATGAGGATGTGCAGTCCCAGGGCTGAGAGGCGATGGCAGTACAAGGTGCATCAGCGCAGGCGCCCCAAATTATGAAATGCACGTCATCCACAAAGGAATACGGCCATGGGCGAGACTACACTGAAGATCACAGGCATGAACTGCGAGCACTGCATGAATACCGTGACCAGGGCCCTGCAAGGCGTAGCGGGGGTGGAAAAGGCAGAGGTGAGCCTGAAGCCGGGCGGTGCGGTGGTCTATGGTGACGCCAGGGTCGAGGCACTTATCGCAGCGGTAACCGAAAAGGGCTACCAGTGCGCAGCAGGCTGACTGCTCGGCAAGCACTATGCCGCGCCGTTTAAACAGGGGAAAACGCGTGGCCTATATCGGTAAACATATGCCATTGGCCTGGGGGATAGTGCTGTGGTCTCTGACAGCGACTGCAGCCGTCGCAGCGGGGGAGAGTGTCTATCTGCAGGCCTGCATGGCTTGCCATGGCGCTGATGGTGCAGGCTTGATGCCGGGCGTGCCAGACCTTACCGAGCCGCAAGGTCCGCTGAATAAGTCCGACGCTGAATTGATGAAGAATATCATCGGTGGATTTCAAAGCCCCGGTTCAGACATGGCTATGCCACCCAAGGGCGGCAACCCCGGGCTCAGTAACGAAGATATCGAAGCGGTTATACGTTATATGCGCGAAGCCTTCGGCAGGCGCTGAACAATTTAAAGGGAGATAGTTTGTAGGAGGTAATATGAATAGAAACATGCAGACCATGCTACTTATGGTCATTTCATTCTGGCCACTCTCACTAATGGCCGGACCTGTGGTTTACATCCCTCTGGGCGCAGGCAATGAAGTGATCGCCGTGGACAGTGATAGCTCTCGAATCACAGCGCAGTATAGCGGCGTCGAAAATGCGCATGGCCTGGTCGCTACCCCCGATGGAGAATATCTTATCGCCGGAAGTCTGAAGGAAACCCCCGCAGCTGCGAATGCGCCTAAGGATACCCCGACCAGCAAGCTTTTTCTCATACACCCCGAACATGGTCACGTGATGATGACTATCCCCGTTGTCGGCTGGACACATCACCAGGCGATCACGCCGGATGGGCGTTATGTGATTTCCACGCACTCAACTCGCGGCAATGTCAGTGTGATGGATATGCGCTCGAATAAGATCATTCACTATATTGCGACGGGCCCAGCACCCAATTACACACTGGTTGCCCGTGACGGCAAACGGGCCTACGTGAGTAACAGCGGAAATGGCAACATCACTGAGATAGACCTGTCCACCTGGAAACCTCTGCGTACGCTCGAAGCCGGTCCATCCCCTGAGCACATGGTCTTTTCCCGTGATGAACAGACCATCTATGTAACCAACCCCAGGGCAGGGACAGTCTCAGTCGTATCTATCACAAGTGGCAAGCTGAGCAGTCAGTACGAAATTGGTCCAGACGTACATGGACTAGATATAGGTGACGATGGCAAGACCCTCTTTGTGAGCAGCAAAAAGGCAGAGACATTAACCGCCGTCGATACCTCTAATGGAAAGATACGTTCCGTATCGCTGGCGCCATCCCCCTATCATTTGAACGCTATTCCAGGCACGGGAAAGATTTATGTGTCGAGCAGGAAGCAGCC
Source organism: Gammaproteobacteria bacterium (assembly GCA_014762485.1). Taxonomy (GTDB): domain Bacteria; phylum Pseudomonadota; class Gammaproteobacteria; order Thiohalospirales; family Thiohalospiraceae; genus JABURT01. The sequence goes on from JABURU010000239.1 coordinate 3,024, forward strand.
GGTGATTTGGGTAATCGACCAGAAGACATTGCAACAGGTCGCGACCATCAAGCTGCCAGCAGGAGAGGGGCACCAGATGGCGGTCGTGCCTTGAGTACTGTACGTATACGAGTGTATGTGTGATAAGCAATAGTGAGTCAGCTTGATAGGCGAAGGAGTCTGTGATGATGGATGGTTACAGTATGGGTGGGGGATTCGGAGGTGTGGGAATGATTTTCTGGTGGATACTGCTCGTGTTAGTCATTGCTGCTGTCTTTAAGTGGTTTATTGCTCCAGAGGGGGCATCCAAGCGAACACAGAGCAAAACCGCACTGGAAATTCTGGATGAGCGTTACGCCAGAGGAGAGATCGACGATGAGGAGTATCAACGAAGGAAACGTGAGCTAAGCAGTTAATCCTGTCTGTTCTACACGGGCTATATAAAGGAGTGAGTCGTGGCCAGGCAATCGACAAATAGTGCATTTACCGTCCGCAGGTTTATTCCTCTGGCACCGATATCCCGGGAGAAAATGCAGGAGGTTGTGAACATGCTAAGCCAGCAAGATGCTGTTATTGATGCCCATATCAATAAACGAGAGCGGCTCCGGGCTGCCTACGATGCATCGCGGATTGGCATGCGTGATATAGAGACCTTGCTGGATGCTATCGGTGTGGCGCGTGATCCGTCGTTATGGTCCAGGCTAAAGCTGTCTTGGTTCCGTATGACCGATGAGAATGCCCGCGATAATGCTCGGGCAGGGACCGGTGCCTGCTGCAACCGCCCGCCGATAGTCCCGCATAATCGTGGTTCGCGAAAGTAGCAATAACATGAATGACAAGGTAACCCATATGACCTTCGATCCAGTTTGCGGCATGACGGTGACAGAACAGAGCCAACACAGGCATACCCACCAGGGAAAAACCTATCTGTTTTGTAGTGAGTCCTGTGCCGACAAGTTTCGACTACACCCAGAGCAGTATCTGGGCCACGAGGCGGATAGCGAGATATCAGGCCTCCACTCGACTGCTGGGGGTGTCTATACCTGCCCTATGCACCCGGAGATTCAGCAGCAGGGACCAGGAAGCTGTCCCAAGTGTGGTATGGCACTGGAACCCAAGGACCACCCTGTCCCCAGTCAAAAAATTGAATACACCTGTCCGATGCATCCAGAGATCGTTCAGGACCATCCAGGCAGTTGCCCGAAATGTGGTATGGCCCTGGAGCCTCGCTCGGTGGTTGCCGATGAAGAAGAGAATGCCGAGTTAGATTATATGACGCGGCGATTCTGGTTTAGTACCGCGTTGGCCATACCTGTCTTTCTCAGTGCCATGCTCTCCGAATTCTGGCCACAACAGGTAGGGGCGCTGATTAACCCGGTATGGCGCCAGTGGCTGGAGCTACTGTTGGCAACACCGGTGGTGATATGGGGAGGATGGATCTTCTATGTGAGAGCGGTGCAGTCCGTGATTACCTGGAACCTTAATATGTTCACCTTGATTGGACTGGGTATCAGTGTGGCGTGGACCTTTAGTGTGGTGGCGGTCCTGATGCCGGGCATTTTTCCTGCCTCGGTGCATAATGAGTTTGGCCTTGTGCCGGTCTATTTCGAGGCCGCCGCGGTGATCACTACGTTGGTCCTGTTGGGTCAGGTACTGGAGCTTCGGGCGCGCAGTCGTACCAACGCAGCGATAAAGCTGCTTCTGGGGTTGGCACCCAAGACCGCGCGCATAGTCCATGCCGACGGCAGCGAGGCGGATATCCCCCTGGAGACGGTCAAACCTGGAGATGTGTTGCGTATTCGGCCTGGTGAGAAGGTGCCGGTGGATGGTGAGGTGATCGAGGGCGAGAGCCGGGTGGATGAATCCATGGTCACGGGTGAACCCGTTCCGGTGAAAAAGCTGCAAGGCTCGCGCCTGATCGGCGCCACGGTCAATGGTACCGGTGGCCTGCTAATGCGCGCGGAAAAGGTCGGCGCCGATACCCTGCTGGCGCAGATCGTACAGATGGTCGCCGATGCACAACGCTCCCGCGCCCCGATCCAGAAGCTGGCGGACTCGGTCTCGGGATATTTCGTCCCCACCGTGGTGATTATCTCCCTCATCACCTTTATTACTTGGTTCGTGGTCGGGCCCGAACCTCGCCTTGCACACGCGGTGATCAATGCAGTTGCGGTCCTCATCATCGCCTGTCCCTGTGCACTGGGTCTTGCAACACCGATCTCGATCATGGTGGGTACGGGACGAGGCGCGACTGCGGGTGTGCTGTTCAAGAATGCCGAGACGCTGGAAGTTATGCGCAAGGTCGACACTCTGGTGGTGGATAAAACCGGGACCCTGACCGAGGGACATCCTGAGCTTGTCAGTATCCGGGCCACGCAAGAGTTTGAGGAAAATGACATCATCCGTTTTGCTGCCACACTGGAACGTTCCAGTGAGCACCCGCTGGCGGCCGCGATCGTACGTGGCGCAGAGAGCCGGAGTATAAACCTGGGGAGCGCGGAAAATTTTCAGTCCGTTACCGGCATGGGTGTAATCGGCCAGGTGGATGGTCGAGAGATAGCCTTGGGCAATGTGAAGCTGTTCGAGCAGCAGGGCATAGCTACAGCGGAACTTATACCCCTGGCCGATGAGCAACGTGCGGAAGGCCAGACCGTGATGCTACTGGCCATAGATAACCAACCTGCGGGCCTGCTAGGAGTCGCCGACCCCATCAAGCAAACCACGGCAGAGGCCATCCGCTACCTGCATGAAGAGGGCATGCAGATCGTCATGCTGACCGGCGATAATCGCAAAACGGCGGAGGTGGTTGCGAGTAAACTGGATATCGATCGAGTGCAGGCCGACGTCCTGCCTGATCAGAAGGCCGCCCTGGTAAAGGCCCTGCAGCAGGAAGGCAGGACAGTTGCCATGGCCGGTGATGGTATTAATGACGCCCCGGCACTGGCCCAGGCCCAGGTGGGTATTGCCATGGGTACCGGTACCGACGTGGCCATGGAGAGTGCAGGGGTTACCCTGGTCAAGGGTGACCTGCTCGGCATCGTTCGCGCACGCCGTCTTTCCCGGGCGACCATGGCCAATATTCGTCAGAACCTGTTTTTCGCCTTTATCTATAACGCGCTGGGTGTACCCATAGCCGCGGGTGTACTCTATCCCTTCTTCGGCATGCTGCTCTCACCGATGATAGCCGCGGTGGCCATGAGTTTTAGCTCGGTGTCTGTGATTGTCAATGCACTAAGGCTAAAGAAGATCAACCTTTAGCATGAAGCTATGAGTGAATACGGGTTAGTGCGTGGTTGATTTTCCGCTGGCATAGATTTCTTGTCTGTCAGTCATAATGAAGGATCTGCCTTTCTTTTCCAGGAACAAAGGCGAACAGATATTTAGATGGATGACCAGGGAGGATTATCTAAATGGCATTAAGCAAGATACAGATATCGAAACTCTATCACCGTCGTGCGGCGCATTATGATATATCAGCTAATCTCTATTATTTGATGGGGTTTCGTGAACAAGCATACAGAAAGAGGGCAGTAGCCGCGCTGAATCTGAACCCTGGCGATACCGTGCTTGAACTGGGTTGTGGTACCGGACTCAATTTCTCCTTACTACAGCAGCAGGTTGGTCCGGAAGGAAAGATAATTGGTGTTGACCTTACAGCACAGATGCTCGTCCATGCGAAGGATCGAGTTGAGCGGCACGGTTGGGCTAATGTTGAGCTGGTACAGACAGATGCCGCCACCTACGAGTTTCCCCGTAGTATAGGAGGCGTATTATCCACTTTTGCACTTACACTAGTACCGGAGTATGACGCCATTATTCGGCATGCATCGTTATCGTTGTCACCTGGTAGACGCTTTGTGGTACTGGATATCAAGTTGCCTGAAAAGATGCCCATGTGGTTGATACGCTTCGGGGTATTTGTTACACGCCCGTTTGGTGTAAGTCTGGACATTGCTGATAGGCATCTATGGGAGAGTATCGAGCGCTATCTAGCGAAAGTGGCTTTTGAGGAGCTTTATCTAGGGTTTTCCTACATCTCAGTGGGTGAATGTCGATCATAATGAATGTGACAGCCAGTCTTGAGGGTATATGTCAGAGCTGTGACTTCTACTGGCTTGAAGAGTATCCATGATGCTTGAACGGAAGGCCTGCATAGGTGAATGTTTTTCATATGCACATGAATAGAATTCAAATGTTCACTATCTGATATAAGAAAGGGTTGCTAGTGCAGAGCGTCAAATCGATGGGGAGAATATGTTCCCACTGGAAGAGCTGTCTAGGAAGGCACTAGAGTGAGTGCTGCCGATTAGTTTACAAATATGCCTACGGATGGCGACAAATGGAGATAAGTGATAAAAAAATACTTAAAATTGGGTTGATTGCTTGTGCAGGGGCATTGTTAGGTGTTGTTGCGGACTACTTTTCTGGTTGGTCTAGTTCACCAAATAATATGAATACTGCAATTTCAATAAATATTGACAGTATTAAAGGACTGTTTATAGAAAAGCCAAGGTGGGAATTTGTACTGGGAAATTATCTTGGCGTGCTATTTATACCTTTTCACATGCTCGGTTTTCTACTTGTTTACCTTGCCATAAAGCCTGCGGGGAAGAAAAAGTCTCTTATAGTGTTAATTCTTGCATTTTATCTAGTATCAATAGGTTCTGGATTTCATGGGACTTTTGCTTTTATCGGTGACACCATTCAATCTGGAAATGAAGTGCTTTTAGCTAAAATGGTATCCTATTGGCAGAATTGGGGGCTTGTCTTAATAATTGGATATTTGGTTTTAAGTATATATTTATTCTTTCTGATAATATCAGGAGCTACTTTGTATGATAAAGCCGCTGCATTTCTGAGTCCGATCTCGCTATTAATTTATAGTGCGGTATTAATCTCACTACTACCAGAGGGGCTCAATGGAATAAAAGCATTTCTAGCCGTAACAGGGCTAAATTTACCTTTGCTTATCTTCTACATAATAACCATTAACACTTTGTTACGCGAAACTGGACGTAACAACCAGCTCCAAACGAAGCATAAACAGCGGGTTTGACTAAAAAGTTGAATGACCGCTTCGGGTCGGTTCGTGTCTAACGTAGGAATTTTCTTACATCCTTGTAGGAAATATCCTACATGTTACTTTATCTAGTTACATATAACGGCCAGAAGCGGGCATTGTCAGTTCGCTTCATAATACTTACAAAATATCTTAATTTCGATAAGAGTGAGAACATTTTGTAATTGAGGGGGAAAATAAATATTTCAAGAATTCATTCATTAATAACTCTAACGGTTATATCTCGTTCAACTCTCTTTAACCTATAATTAAAGCGTGAACATTTATTTGCAGTTTTAAAATAACATAATCAATCTTATGGATATTGAGATAGAACAGGCTGTAAATTAATCGGCCTTGAATATCCAGCCGGGGACAGGCAAGAAGCAGCAATGAAATGCGTAACTCTGGCTGTGGCGCCCGCCGTGCCTGCCTCGATGGTGAATAGGCGCTCCTTTCTAACCCGATCTTGACTGTCCCCGAATTTGACTATCGCTTCACAAGATAGTTACGCATCATGCCAAGGTCCTCATGCTCCAGGTTATGACAATGATAGAGATACATACCATCATAGTGATTGAACTTAATCAATAACTTGACCCTTTCTCCCGGCATCACTAGCACCGTATCCTTCCAACCGCTGTCGATATAGCCATACTGTACATCCTCATATGCGGCTTCATAGTCTGCAGACACACTTCGTTCGATAACCTGAAACTGTACTCCGTGCACGTGCATAGGGTGTGGCATGGGTCCCATACCCCCGCTTACATCATTTTGAAACTCCCATATTTCCAGTGCGCCAAATTTAACGACTTCATACTCTGACACCTCTGTCATGGAAAAGCTGCGATGATCGATACCCGGTTGTCTGTGATCCATGGTGAGTTTGAATTTACGGTGTTTATCTATCGAATCAGAGGGATAGTGACTGATTTGGGAGAGTCTATTCGGTATACTCAGGCGCGTATTAGAGCGCTTATTCACCTTCACTCTCAGGACCTCAAATCCCTCATTACTGGATAAGGCACTTTGACGCATCATTCGCCCCATCATGCCGCTTCCACTCATACTTTCCTCCATCGGCAAGTGGCGTAATGTAAGTTCTGTACCTATCTTATAACGACTAAAGTCCACCCAGAGTTCTATGCGCTCGCCTGGCGCCAACATGATATAAGGACGCTGTTCCGGATTTTCTAACAGGCCACCATCGGTGGCTATTACCCTCAGCGGTGAATCGTCATTCCAGGCCAGTTTATAGATACGTGAATTTGACCCGTTCAACAGACGAAGTCGGTAGGGTCGAGTTGCTACCGAGAGGGTATTATCGGATAGACCATTGATCATGATCTGTTCTCCCTTAAACCCCGTCATTCTCTGCATCATCCCCATCATGGAAGGGCCGATATACTGCAATTGGTTATCGCGATTAAAACTGCGGTCCTGTATGACTATGGGGAGATCATACTCATCACTCGGCAGGCCCAGTGCTTGCTCTTCTCTGTCGCTAATAATTAACAGACCGGCCATGCCCATATAGGCCTGGTGAGCCGTATTACCATGTGGGTGTGGATGGAACCAGTAGGTGCCTGCACGATTATTTACGGTGAATTCATAGATGTACTCTTCGCCACCATTTACGGCAAAGCGAGGGTGACCATCCATATCATCAGGTATATGCAAGCCATGCCAGTGGATGATGCTCTCTTCGCTTAACTGGTTTACAAAACGTATCCTTACCTTCTGCCCTTTTCTAAAACGCAACACGGGCCCCAGGTAAGAGCCTTTAATAGTTTGCAGCGTACCAGCTTCGCCTTTGACTACCTCACCCTGGTAACGATAAACCTGTGTCTTGTTACCAGAAAAAATTGAGACCTTATCCGACTTTGCTGTTAACTTTATCTCCACATCGGCATTGAATGTTTTACTTGCTTCTGCCCGTCCTACGCCTAATATAGGTAATGCAGAGGCACTGCTTAATAGAGCTAGAAATTTCCGGCGTGTGATAGACATATTATTCATATTATTTACTCTTCCATTCAAAATCTAAATTTATTGGCTGGGAGAAACCTTAGTTCCTATGCACTATGGCCATTTGATGGCCCTCACCTGCAGGTAATTTGATGGTATTAATGAGCTTAAGTGTCTTTTGATCAATCACCCATATTAATGGTTTGCTGCGACTGGAAACATAGACCTTACCCACGCCTTTAATACTATTAAGATGATAGGGGGATGGTGATAGTGGAATTTCGTGTTTCTTACCGTTTGCCAGTTCGATCACTACGACCTTGTTTCCTTTTTTACTGCTGGCAAACAGGCGTTTTCCATCATCGCTAATATCAAGGCCATGTATGGCCCCACCTATCATATAGGTTTTACTAATCTTACCGCTTTTCCTGTTAACCACCGATACCGTTCCAGGTCCGGTATTAGCCACATAGATTTCATCCTGTTCTTTGGAAAAGGCAAGGTGCTCTGGCTGCATACCGGATTCCAGCTGACGCGTTACCTTCCAGGTAGACAGATCTATCTCGCTTATGGTTGCCGATACGGTATTGCTCACATAGGCATATTTTCCATCTGAGCTTATCAAGATGTAATTAGGAATAGTGCCGGTTTTGATCTGACGTTCGATCTTGTACGACATCATATTCATGACACTCACTCCACCCGTTCCAGAGTGGGTAGAGAGGACATATTTATCATCCGGTGTTATCGCTTGATGGTGTGAGCTACCTACCACAGGGATGGCTGACATCATATGACCGTGTTCTGGATGTACCAGGTATAGATTACTGGTGGGAGCGTAGGGATCATTCGTCTTGGGTTTATGTTGCGCAACACTACCGGCTATCAGGTACTCGCCATCACTGGTAGCCACCAGACCATGTGCATTAATAACATCAGGGTACTGCGCAATAATCTTGTCGTTGTCGGCATCTACTGCAATGACCATATTGCCGGATCCCAGGGGAATATATACGGTAGTGCCGGCAATGGAACTTGAACTCATCAACAGGGTAAATGTAAATACAATATATGTAATAAAATTTCTCATTGTTAAACTCTCCATAATAAATAGGTTATGTAGCCTTTATTCATATGAAAGATAGGCTATTTAAGGCTATTAATTATGGTGAGTTCTACTCTCTAAAGCGTTGAGTAGTGAGATAAACAGGTGTGGTACTTATGCTCGCAAGGGTGGGCTTGTGAGTATTCTGTAAAGCCTCCCAGGAAGGCATGAGGTTAGTAGATTCAATGTAGGTAAGAGCTAACAGCTGTTTGTTAACTCGCTGCTGTGACAAAGTGGACTGTGTATGTGCGAACGCAATATTATGCATGTCACAGTGAGTATCGGCGTTAACTTGCGGTAGCGCTGACTGCACCGCCTTATCAAGATGCACACTTTGGCTGGACTTCATATTGTCACAACAGGCATGTACGGCAAATACCTGCCCAGATAGAATCAGGGAAATAAGAGTAATGTAGAGATATCTCAGTGACCTAGGCATGGCCGTCCTTATAATTTAAGCTGATCTGATTGTAGACTTTTTTCACTCATAATGAATCTGATCCATATCAAAAATTAACTTAATACTTAGCGCACGCCAGGTTTCCGTATAAGTTGCTTTTTGTAATGCGGATTCCCGTGGCTTTAATAAGGTATTATTGGATTTAATTAATTAGTAGAAGTTCCCTTCTACCTTTAAATTAAATATGGATTTAGCTTAAATATAATCAGATAAATACCTATATAAAGTAGGTATATCAGATAAGGACATTCCTACCATGACAAAATTATCAATTTGATTTATGCCTAGTTGAGCTCACTATATAAGGTGTGGCTTATCTTTTATCCTGCTATTTGTGCACGTACTTAAGTTCGTGATATATTGCGGCATGGAATTTTTTAGGACAATACTAAGTCGGTACCGGATACTGAGCTACTCTCTGGCTGCGGTAGTGATTTTTGTTGGTATTGTCCCCATGCACCTGCACCTGCATCATGTGGACGAGTACTCGCCTTCTGCGCATAAGCACAGTATTGACGTACATGTGTTGACCAATGATGTGGGCGAGCATCATGAGGCTGCTCAGATAATGAAAGTTGTTTCAGATGTGCGTATCAAGCAGGTGTCTGAAAATACGCTTCTCGCTATCCTAATCCCACTTATTGTCAGTATCATACTGCCACTCTTTCTGTTTCGACTGATCACATATGTTGAATCAGTTAACCTTCCCTTATTCCAACGATTCTATACATCACCTCCATTACGTGCGCCACCTTTACTCTCGTTGTAAATAATTATTAAAGGCCTCTATTGGCTTCAAGAATTGCTTGTATCAGCAAGGATACAGTATGCATTCGAACTAATTAGTATCTTCATTTAATTATGTAGGTGTGCAATGAGAATATTGTTATTAGTTATCACTCTAATGCAGGGTAGCTTTGTGTTTGCACAAGGCTCAGTAGTGAAAACGATATCACTTGAACAGTTGATAATTTATGTTTTGGAAAAAAATCCAGAGCTAAAGAATTTTGATTTAGAGTCTGGAGCTATTGCGGCAAGAATACGTCAGGCCGGACTTACACAACCATATAACTTAACACTGGAAGCAGGAGGCTTTTCAGGTAGCGGTGCCTATGAAGGAGGTGGGGAGCAAGAGACCACAATAAGTATGGCCAAGGTATTGGAACTGGGTGGCAAGCCTGGGTTACGAGAAGATTTGGCTCGCTATGAAGGCATGCTGTTGCAAAGTGAGCTAGATGCTAAAAGGCTGGATGTATTGTCCACTGCTGGGCTGGCATTTATACAGATAGTAGAAAAACAGGAAAATATCAAAATCCTTAACGACAAGCTGGAGATCGTTAAGAAGACCTATGGCATGGTTAAGAGCCGTGTGCGTAGTGGAAGAGGCTCTATGGCAGAGCAACAGAGAATAGAAGCACAATTAGCGGATGCCGAGCTGGAGTTATTGCATACAAAGCATAGCCTGAAAGCTGCTCGATTACAGCTGGCTACCATGTGGGGTGAAGCGCGTACAGACTTTGGTGAGGCCAAAGCTGAACTATTCCTTTTGAAACCGGTAGAAGATTTCGAAGTCCTACTTACTCGCCTAGAAGATAATCCAGATCTTGTTGCGTTAAATACAGCAGAAAGATTGAGTGCTTCACGTATCAATTTGGCGCTATCAAGACGCCTGCCTGACATAGAGTTGTCAGGTGGAGTACGTACTTTTGCCGCTACGGGTGAGCAATCCTACTTTTTCTCTGCATCCATTCCTCTCGGCACAGGTTCACGGTCCAGGCCTTTTCGAGATGAAGCCAGAATACGTTCACATCAAGCACCCATTAATTACCAGCAACAGCGACTTGCACTACATGCTGCTCTATTTAGGGTATATCAAGAGTTAATACATGCACGTGATGCTGTCGAGATATTTCGATCTCGTATAGTGCCGCTGGCGCAAAAGTCCCTGGATAAATATTTGTCAGGCTATGCACAGGGGCGCTACTCATTATTTGAGTTGTCCGAGTCGCAAGAGTCTCTACTTAGTGCTCGCCAACGGCTACTTTCCAGTGCAGCAAATTATCATAGATATCGTATTGAAATTGAGCGCCTGCTAGGCAGCACAATTGCAACAGGAGTTTGATTATGAATGAATTCAGCAAAAAAATAATTATGGTGAGTTTGAGCCTACTGCTACTCATTGTTCTGCTAGGTTGGTTAACTTTGGGTGGTAGCGTACACGATAATGAAAAAGGTCATGAGCATGTAGAGAACAGTGATGGGCATGGAGATGAACATGAGGGTGAGCACGATGAAGAGTTACCCGCAGGTCCTCATGGTGGTCGCTTGTTACAGGACGAGGATTTTGCTTTAGAGATTGTCCTTTTAGAAGATGGAATGGAATCAGAATTTCGGGCCTATGGATATGATGATGGTGATGTTATAAGTCCGAGC
>JABURU010000080.1 GCA_014762485.1 Gammaproteobacteria bacterium
TCAGACCCCCATGGCCAGCGTGTGAGAGATAGTGTATTAGTATTTTCTATTACAGTCAAGCCTCAGCAAATCACTCAGGCACATCTTTCACAATTTCGTAACAAGCAATTTGAAGTACATAAATATCAATAGGTTATGCGCGGTTCCATGGCATTTTGGCTACCGCATTGGCCATCGCACAGTTGCCCGTCAGACCAGCGAACATCATGCCAATACCCATACCAGCGGCCAGAATACCGTAGTTTGGATCAATCAAGAGGCTCATAGCAGAGAACACACCTACCATGGCGCCCATCAGGATCTGGGTCTGGCGCATCAGTGACAGGGAGCCTTTCTTGCTTTCAATGACAGGCTTGCCTTCTTCCATCCAGGCCTTAATACCACCTGGGTATACCTTGTACTCCTTGGACTGGGAATAACCAAACCCCTGGGACATGGTATACGCGTTCTCGGCGCGCTTGCCTGAGTAACACATGATCACAACGTCCTTATCACGTAGCTGCTTTAATACGTTTGGCGCAGCACTGCTAAATGAGGAAAGTGGTACATTGATCGCACCTTCCACATGATTAGCATCAAATTCATCACGCTCACGAACATCTATGATGACTTGCTCTTTCATTTTAAAACCTCAGTTATGCCGTACGAAAGAAATTGTATGTATATAAGAGAGCGCTAATATACACGAAAGTGCATATACACATAATTAGACTTTATAATGAGGTGATAAGATAATTTTATAGTCAGTATAGAATATAGGGGTTTTATAAATGAGGTTTATAAGAGGGGCACGGAGGCCCCTCTCCCTTTATTTTGATCGGTAGTAGTCAATTAAGGCATCGCCGACATCAAAGTCGGTCACACCTTTATTAGTACCCTGATCTTCCAGGGTGTCGCGGAACTGATCCAGTAATGACACCATATCATTCTCAGCATTAAGCGAGTCCTTCGCAGAATCCCACATGCCAATAAAGCAATATCGATGATCACCAGATTTAATAAGATGCCCTTCCTGAAAGCCGGGCGAGTTTAAGGTGAAATCTTGCTGGGTCTTGAGAAACTGCTCATCCATGCCATCCTTCACCTGAAAACGCACAATATTGAACGCGGTCATGCCACACCTCCATTGCTCACATTGGAAAAATATGTAGCTATTTGATTAAACCAGACTGCTGATAAGATCATTAACTATAGGCGAAGGTTTGAATATTTCCTGTTTCAAGCCCTTTCATATTCACCACAATAAAAAAGGCCCCGATAAACAGGGCCTTATAGAAACAATGTTTACATTAACATCTAAGGTAGGTATCAGAACGGGATATCATCATCAAAGTCATCAAAGCCATTGCTGGCTGGTGCAGCTGCAGCCGGTTGCTGTTGCTGCTGCTGCTGAGGAGCCTGTGCCGGGGCACCACCGCCGTAGGACTGCTCCTGGTTAAAGTCCGCACTGCCACCACCGGCACCACGACTATCCAGCATCTGCATTTCATTACCCACAATTTCAGTGGTATAACGATCCTGGCCGCTTTGATCCTGCCATTTGCGTGTTTGCAGGCGCCCCTCAATGTATACCTTGGCACCCTTCTTCAGGTATTCGCCGGCAATCTCGCCCAAGCGGTTGAATAGCACGACACGGTGCCACTCGGTTTTTTCGTTTTGTTGACCGGTCTGCTTATCTTTCCAGGTCTCTGAGGTTGCAATGGTGAGGTTAGCCACTGCGCCACCGGAAGGCATGTAACGAATCTCGGGATCACGCCCCAAGTTGCCTACCAGGATTACCTTATTTACGCCTCTACTTGCCATTATCTGCTCCTGTTACACCAGTCCCTGGTGGGGTACTAATTATTCCCCAACTATACACTTTCATGCGCCGCAAAGCGATGTAGAGCCTCTCGATCCAGGGCCCGTTTATCGACCTTTAGATAGGCGATACCATCTTCCACAATGATCACCGCTTCGGCCACCCCACGTACCCCTGTAAGCTCGACAGACAGGCGGCGAGCCTGCTCTTCATTTTCCACCTTTACCTTGATCAGCTGGCTGACCAGGTAACGGGGATGCTTCATTGTCATCGCGACTAACAGCCAAACACTCAACACGGCGACATCAAAATAAAACACGCCTTCTATACCCACCTGGCCATGTAAGTAACCACCTACTATGCCGCCCACAAAGATCCCCAGGAACTGGGCACTGGAATATACCCCCATCGCCGTTCCCTTGCTCTGCGGCGGGGCCACCTTGGAGATCAGTGAGGGCAGGCTGGCCTCTAACAGGTTAAATGCGGCGAAATAGAGCCATAGCATAATGATGCTGCCCATCAGGCTGGTTTGCGCCAGATTCATACCCTGTACGGAAATCAACA
>JABURU010000279.1 GCA_014762485.1 Gammaproteobacteria bacterium
AGAATTTATATAAAAACCTTTGTGTCTGTAACCAGTTGGTTAAGAGTGATATTATCGATGCCATCGTAAACGGGGCGACCACCGTGAGTGAGGTTAGAAAACAGACCTATGCCACTATGGGCAGTGGTTGCTGTACTCAACAGGTCGAGCGATTGATAGAGTGTCTTTGCTCACCGGCCAAAAAACAATAACGTTGCCTTATAGGTAAGCTGGTAGCGGCTGTTTACCCGTTCGAACTAGTTGTTTTTACATGTAGCATATCAGGCTACAATGCTGAATATACCTACTTTTAATACTTCAGAGAAGATCATTTATGAATAGCACTTTAGTTTACGCCTCGATAATGCTGGTGGCTGGCCTGGGGATTCCTGTTATGGCGGCGCTTAATGCCGGACTGGGTGAAAAACTGCAAAGCCCGGCGCTGGCGACCATGGTGCTGTTATTAGGGGCGTTGGTGATTGCCGTAGCCTATTTTTACGTGATAGAGGGCGGGCCATCGATACAGTTTAACGCCAATATCCCCTGGTATTTTTACCTGGGTGGTTTGTTTTTTATCTTTTATATCTTGACCATTACCTGGGTGGCACCGAAATTTGGTATCGCCAATGCCGTGGCGTACGTGTTACTAGGTCAGCTGATTGCCATGATCATCATCGATCACTTTGGCCTGTTTCATGCCCCGGTATATACAATTAGCTTGCAAAGAGCACTAGGTATTATATTAATGATTGCCGGGGTGTTCCTGGTGTTGAGTCGCCCAGTGGATACCTAGTATGTGACTACAGGTTAGTCTTGGTTTTTGATGGCGGAAAACTATTGTCTTTGCATGGCTGAACACGGTAATCTGAGGCTAGCCTGTAAATAGAAAGTAGCATGAGTATATCTACCGACATCATCAGTCTGGCGGAAACGGTAATCCAGAACGCACCTATTCCCGATGTGTCTGGCATCCACCTTCCACCGATCACCCAGTCTGATGAAATAAAAGATGAGTTTGGCTTTATCTTTTTACAAGATGGCAGTGTGGGTCCGTTTTATGTCAGCCTGCCGGAGTTGTTACCGGCTCTATGGCAACGTTATCCGGATGGCAAGGTTCATACATCCAATCTCATGTCATTGATCAATGCACTTAACGGCCATGTACTGGCAGAGCGAGCGGTTGCCATAGGGGCCTTTAATGCCCTGAGTCAACATCTATTCAAGAAAAGTGGCTATTTCCCTACTAATTTGACACCGGCTGGCTCCAGCGAGTTAAGTGTGCCCGTAGCAGGGGAGATGGTTGGTATGGTGGGTTATTTTTCCCCGGTAGTGAGGCGTTTTCTTGAGCAGGGCGTGAATGTGCTGGTGCTGGAAAAGAATCCGCAACGGGTGACGCTGGAGGCGGGTGTGAGTGTTACCACTACTGTTAACGATTTGGCTAAATGCCAGCACATAGTCTGTACCGCATGTACGTTAATTAATGATACGCTGGAGTCTATACTTAATGTGAAGTCGGAATCGGCAATATTTAGCTTGATAGGCCCCAGTGGCAGTGGCTTACCGGATGTGTTATTCAAACATGGTGTAGATGCTGTGGGCGGTGTTCATTTTCCTGATATCACGGCTTTACAAAAAACAATATCAAAGCATGAGTCGTGGCGTGATGCAGGGGATAAATATCATATTACGGCTGCGGATTATCTGGGGGTTACGAGGTTGATAGGTTTATGAACGCGTGGGTAATTAGATGGTTTGGATAAGCCGCCCAACCTCTCGGGATGCTAAAGATATTCTTAGACTAGCAACACGCAGTAGCCGGCGCCCTTTATCTAAAAGTGAGTTGGAGATTTATTATAACTTATGTGCAGGGCGTGTTTATTTTCAGGAAGATAGCCGAAAACTCTATTTTGTTGATTCCCCTGAGGTAGATATTACCAATATCATTGAAATCGTATTTTCTCATTTTGATACCACGCCTAATATCGAACAGTTATATATGGATCAGCCTAATTACATTAAGGCCTCATTTTGCATTGCACTTAATGAAAATGAGATTGCATCAATTCTGGTTGCATTACGTGTGAGTGGAATACATATTGTTAGCTTGTAGTGTCAGTGAATAATAAGCTGGCCCCTGAATTTATAATAATTTATTTTTTGAGAAACTTATGTCAACAACTATTGCGTTTGATGTATATGGTACCTTGATTGATACCCATGGTGTTAAGCTTGTCTTAGAAAAACATGTAGGTGAACAGGCGACGGCGTTTTCCAATCTTTGGCGAGATAAGCAGCTGGAATATTCTTTTCGCCGTGGCTTGATGCAAAATTACCAGAACTTTGCTGTTTGTACACGCAATGCACTTGATTATACCTGTAG
>JABURU010000023.1 GCA_014762485.1 Gammaproteobacteria bacterium
AGATGGTTATAAGAGACAGATCTTAATCAGGCTGGCGGAGCCACCACGGTGCAGGTTGGAGCGAAACTCGCCTTCCGGTGCCTGGCGTTTCATCGCGGCGACGACCTTATTCCCTATCACCAGGCAGCGGATATCGGCACCACCAGCCTCTTTGACATACTCCTGCAGCATGATATTGACCTTCAAGCCGAGAAAGGCATCGATCACGCTTTCGGCGGCCTTTTTGGTTTCCGCCAGCACCACACCGATGCCCTGGGTGCCTTCCAGTAATTTGATAACCAGCGGGGCACCGCCGACCATTTTGATCAGATCCTGTACATCATCGGGTGAATGGGCGAAACCGGTTACCGGTAGGCCGATACCTTTGCGCGAGAGCAGTTGCAAAGAGCGTAGCTTGTCCCTTGACCGGGTGATGGCGACGGACTCATTCACCGGAAAGACACCCATCATTTCAAACTGTCGTAATACTGCCGTGCCGTAAAAGGTCACCGAGGCACCGATGCGTGGAATGATGGCATCAAAATCATTTAGATCTTCGCCTTTGTAGTGTATCGATGGCTTGTCGGTGGCAATGTTCATATAACAGCGCAGGGTATCGATCACCCTGACCTCATGCCCGCGCTGTTGTGCTGCTTCAACCAGCCTGGCGGTGGAGTAGAGCTTCGGGTTGCGTGAGAGTATGGCAATGTTCATGTATTCACATATCCTGTTAATGGTGTTCTGTTTCCGGGTACAGACTTTCAATGTCGGGCTTGCCTGCCAGGTAAGATAAGGCTGGATCAACAATGGCCCGGTGACTCATCGCGGTTCGTCCTAATAACATGCGAAATTTCATGTTTTCGCGATTGGTCAGGGTAAACTCGATAGGCCAACGTTGACCGGCTATCTCTATATCAGAGCCGATCACGAAGCGTTTCTCCTTATGGCCTCCAGAATCGGTTACCCAGCGCTCATCGATAATCGCGGCAACACATTCCACTTCGATATCGGTGCGATGCTGTAGCGGGTGCATGAAAAAGCGCACCATAGGCTGGCCTTCTTCAACAAACTCACACAGGTTAAAGGTATGCAGTGCCGAGGTGCGTGCACCGGTGTCTACCTTGGCCTTAATATGGGGAATGGAAAGGCCTGGTAATGCTACCCATTCACGCCATCCTAATATCAGCTTCTCGAGCGAATCTTTTGTATTGGACATCTCGTATTGCCATAATCAATATCTATTTGAGCTAATTAGATGAAGCGACCAGTGGAGTCAAGAAAATTGTATTTCACAGAGGTTCGAATGCCGTGAAGCTTCTATGTGATGAGATGCTAAAAGGCCTGGTCCGTTGGCTACGTGCAGCGGGGTATGACACCTTAACGCTGGCTGACGGGGAAGAAGACGGTGTCCTGTTACAACGGGCCGAGAATGAAAAGCGGCTATTACTCACCCGTGACCGCCAACTCATGCAACACCGTAGGGCAAATGGTAGGGCCATTTTGCTGGAGTGTAATGAACAGTATGAATGTGCCGCAGAGCTGACGCGGCTTTTGCATATCGACTGGCACTATCGGCCATTCAGCCGCTGCATGCTCTGTAATACCCCTCTGCAAACGGCAAACGATGAACAACGCTTGATGTTGCCCGTGGATGTCCAGGCCGACGAGCTGGTTCTCTATTGCCCCGTCTGTGACAAGCTTTTCTGGGAAGGCTCTCATGTGCGTCGCATGCGGACCCATTTGGCCCGTTGGGCAGGTGGTGAGTTTTTACCTCGCTAAGTATTTCATTTCATGCAATAGGGCCCCAAATCAGCTATCATATGGGCCTTATTTTTCAGGCGTTTCGGGTGAAGAGCTCCGGGGCGTAATACCAATATTTGCAGGGGAGTGGTTAATCCATGTTTACTAAAGACATGCAGATCGCCGGTTACGATGATGAACTGTGGAACGCGATGGAAAAGGAGAGTGCTCGTCAGGAAGAGCACATTGAGCTCATCGCCTCTGAAAATTATACCAGCCCTCGCGTTATGCAGGCACAGGGTTCTGTGCTGACCAACAAGTATGCTGAAGGTTACCCTGGTAAACGTTACTACGGTGGCTGTGAATATGTTGATGTTGCCGAGCAACTGGCCATCGACCGTGTAAAAGAACTATTTAATGCCGATTATGCCAATGTTCAGCCGCACTCCGGTTCACAGGCCAACGCCGCGGTTTACATGGCATTGTTGCAGCCAGGTGATACCGTGCTCGGTATGAGCCTGGCCCATGGTGGCCACCTGACCCATGGCTCCAAGGTGAGCTTCTCCGGCAAGATCTATAACGCCGTGCAATATGGCATTGAT
>JABURU010000194.1 GCA_014762485.1 Gammaproteobacteria bacterium
CTACACTCTCAACACCGCGTGCAACCTGGCGTGCGAGCTCGGCCGTTGCACCGTGATGGCTATAATAGAGCACCAGAATTTCGGCCATATCAGAGGATATCCAGAATAGTTTCAGGCGGGCGGCCTATGGCCGCTTTGCCATCTTTGATGACGATAGGTCGTTCAATCAGTTTAGGGGTGTGAACCATGGCCTCAATTAGCTGCTGATCGGTCAGATCAGGGTTATCCAGGCCTAGTTCCTGATATTCTGCCTCTTTCTTGCGCATTAGATCGCGTGGCTGGATACCGAGCAGTGCCAGGATGGACGCGATGGTGTCGGCATCGGGTACCTCTTTCAGATATTCAACAATCTTTGGCTCAATGTTATTTTGCTCCAGCAGTTGCAGGGTTTGGCGAGATTTTGAGCAACGCGGGTTATGATAAATCGTGACGGTCATGAAGTTCTCTTAAATATAGCTGTCATATGTGACAAATATTATATATGTTAACTGCAACACAATATAAGGTTGTGAATCCGATGCAATAATCGTATCGTAAAATCCTGTATTGTTGACAGCATCATATTGATGATGCAAGCTGTGGAAAAATAGAGCAAAAAAACTGGAGATTCCAGATGAATAACATGAATTGGAAGCACATTATTGGGGTAGTGTCTGTCACTGCATTACTGAGCGCATGTGCTGCTGAACCACCAAAAGAAACGCCTGAGCAGACTAAGCCAGCCGCTGCCGAACAAACCGAGGCTGCAAAAGAGACCGTAGAAACTGCAACTGCAAGTGATACCTACCTGGTTGTTCGTGGTGATAGCCTGTGGAAGATTTCTGGTAAGCCAGATATTTATAATAATCCTTATCACTGGCCTCTTATCTATAAAGCCAACCGCGACAAGATTGAGGATGCTGATCTGATTTACCCCGGTCAGGAGCTGGTCATCGAGCGTGGAAGCAGCCAGTCTGATATTGATGCCGCGGTAGAGCACGCCAAAACACGTGGTGCCTGGTCTATAGGTGCGGTTGAAGCGTCCGATAAAGCGTATCTGGCTCGATAATATCGATACCTGATTTCTGCTGAAAAAGGGCTCCCTCAGGGAGCCTTTTTTTTGTGGGGCAAAATTCTTTCATGGTATGATTCGAGCGAATGGAAGGATGAAATAATGATAAAGAAAGCGGAAAAGATATTTGAGGGAGTGCTTTGGCAAAGCCGTTTTGTGGTTTTATTAGCGGTTATTAGCAGTTTACTCAGTGCGCTGGCGATGTTCTACATTACCACGATTGATGCCATATACATGGTAAGTCACCTGGGCGAATATGCCTCACCCACCCTGGATGCGGCCGCACGTTCGAGTTTACGCAGTGATACGGTTAAACATGTTGTCGAGATAGTTGATGGCTATTTGATGGCAACCGTGTTATTAATTTTTGCGCTCGGACTGTATGAGTTATTTATTAGCAAAATTGACCAGGCAGAACAGTCGGAAACCTCTTCCAACGTATTGATGATCAATAACCTGGATGATCTTAAGGCTCGACTGGCCAAAGTCATAATGATGATCCTGATTGTTAAGTTTTTTGAGCATGCCAGTAGCCTGATCTTTACCACTGCTCAGGAGCTAATGATGCTGGCCGCTGGTATCGCACTGGTTGGCCTGGCCCTATATCTCTCGCATGCAGGAGAGAAGCACTAGTCGCAGGCGGAACTAATCGAATATGGCATCGGTCTTAAGCTTAGATCTGTCAGAGTTGTAATCTTATGAAACGTAATATTGTATTTAGCTTAATTATTTTAATGTTTTCAGTTGCTTCCGCATCGGCCGCAGAGTTTCGTTTGCAGGGAATAGATGGAAAACAGTATGCACTATCTGATTATAAGGGTAAGTGGGTTATTGTGAATTACTGGGCCACATGGTGTCCTCCCTGCCTGGAAGAGATCCCCGAGCTGGTTGATTTTCATGAGCGTCATAAAGATACCGATGCTGTTGTCCTGGGGGTAAATTATGAAGAAAAAACCAGGCAAGAACTGCTGGGATTTTCTGATGAGTACATGATTACTTACCCAGTATTACTGGGGGAAATGGGTAGTGGCAAAAATGTTGGCCCGATCCCCGGCCTGCCGACGACGTATGTGATTTCGCCTACTGGAGAGATCATGGCGAGGCAAGTTGGCCCATTAACGGCCAAAATGCTGGATGATTTTTTATTACAGCAAGCTAAAAAATAAAAAAGTAGTTAAGGGAAGAAAATGAGAGTACTCAGTATTGTTTTGTCGATAATGTTGTCGGCATTATCATTTACATCAATCGCGGATGAGACGCGTGATCCCTATAAGTTCTTCTTTACTCAGACACTCGGTGACTTCTCTGAAGAGCTGGAAATAGCGAAGGAAGATGGAAAAAAAGGCGTATTTATTTTTTATGAGATGGATGAATGCCCATTCTGTCATTATATGAAGAATAATGTGCTTAATCGTCGTTCAGTGCAGGAGTATTTCCATAAAGATTTCGTTGCTTTTAGTATTGATATTGAAGGCGATGTAATGATCACCACCTTTGATGGCAAAGAAATGTCGCAAAAGGATTATGCCTTTAAGGTTAATAAGGTGCGCGCGACACCGGTAATGGCATTTTATGATTTACAGGGTCAGCGTATCTTTCGTTATACTGGTAAAACACGCGGTAAAGAAGAGTTTTTATGGATGACAGATTATATATCGCAAGGTCTCTATAAAACGACAAAATTTAATAAATATAAGCGACAGCGCCGTCGCATGAAAAAATAAAGCAATAGATAAAATATAACTGGGTAGGAGGGGGATATCATGCCATTTCGGTTATGGGTATTCTTTTTATTGGGCGTGTCATATCAAGGGATGATCTCTGCGCAGCCGCTGCAACCATCTGCTTTGCCTGAACCACTTTCGCTGGAGTATGCCTTATCTCTGGCAGAACAACATCATCCTGATCTACTGGCAGCCAAGCTGGATATTGAGCAGTCTTTGGCAGTTCGACAAGAGCTTGAAGCCGCATCTAGCCTATCGGCATCACTAAATGGACGTGCACGATGGTTAGGTTTACCGAACACGGATGGTACGACGGAGGATCACGCCTTAGGGATAAGTATTAAAAAACCTCTTTATGATTTTGGTGTGAGCGAGCAAAAGGAACAGGCCGCCACGTTATACGAGGCCAGTTCAAAGCTCATCTACCAGTCGAAGCTTGAAAATCGCCGCCAGGACATTATGCGTCGGTACTTTGATGTGCTATTGGCTGACCTGGAGTTCTTTCGCGAGAATGAACGCATGGCCGGCGCCTTTATACGTTGGGATAGGGCTCGTAAGCGTCAATCCCTGGGGTTGTCTGACGATCTTGAGATCCTGAAATTAGAGCGAATCTATCAGAAGGTAAGAAAAGATCGCTATACCACGCAAGGTATGCAACGTGTTACTCGTGCACGCCTGGCTTTAGCGTTAAACCGTCCGGGTATGCTCCCATCTACCTTAAGTAAACCGGCTTTGCCCCAGCTGGAACGAAAAGTTCCAGATGTAGAATTAATGCAGGCCTGGGCCAGGCAACATAACCCTACACTGCGAGCTTTGCAGAAACGATATCAGGCAGCACAGGCCAAGCTGGAAGCGGCACGCTCTGGAAGTGGTTTAAAGCTGGATGCCGAAGTGGGTGTGGCTTCATATACGATGCAGCCAGCTTCTCGTGATGACTGGCGTGTAGGTATCAACTTTAACTATCCACTATATAGTGGTGGTCGTGATGATGCCAAAGTAGCGAAGGCTCTGACAGAAAAATATAAGTCAAAGAATAATTTTAACCGCGCGGTGATGGATATAGAGCAGGCAATATTAGAAGTATGGACAAAGCTGGGTAGTCTCAAGATCGAAAGAGAGGAGATGCTGGTGCTAAATGATTATCAGGGCCTGAACCTTGATCATACCCGTATCATTTATGAACAGGGATTACAGACTAGCTTAGGTACCTCTATGGTTGAAGTAACCAATGCTGAATGGATGTTAGCCAAAACCGAGTACCAAATGGCGGTGTTATGGCTACAGCTGGAAGGGCTAATCGGTCTTCCTTTTGAGAGCTTTCCACAGCAGGAAAAGAAACAGGGTCAATAAAAATGAAAACTATATTTAAACAAACAGGATGGAGTATCGGCCTTTTATTGATGACCGCAGCATTTGTACAGGCTGAAGATGCCGTATTACATTGGGCGGCTCAAACTACCCTTTCAACCCTGGCTAGTGGCGAAGTCGCCAGGATTCATGTGATACCAGGGCAACGAGTAAAAAAAGGCACAGCATTAATTGAACTGCAGCAATCAAGCTTTGTGGTTACGGCCAAGGCTTTGGATGTGGTGGCAGAAAATGCCCGCTTACAGGCGAATGAAGCCAGGGCGCAACGTGATCGAGCACAGGAGATGTACGACGAAACCATGCTCTCGGATCATGCGCTGGAGGTGGAAAAGCTGGCCTACTCGGATGCCATGGCCTCCTACCATAAAGCGCTGGCGGATAAGGAAAGGGCCCGTTTTCTGCTGCAACAGAGCATCGTGCGCGCACCGTTTGACGCGATAGTTCTGGAGGTGAATATTAGGGTAGGTGAAACTGTAAATAGCAAGCAACGCTCCGCTGCGTTGATCACGCTGGCCAGCGCCTCAGAGATGATGGCTCGGGTGTCTGTTTCCTCAAAAGAGGCGATGACACTTGAGCTTAATAACAAGCCGCAGGTGAATATTGCTGGTAAACGCTATGAGGGAAAAATAGTTGCCAAACATATACAGCGCTTAAGCTATGATTCATCTGTAAGTAGTTCGAATGGCGCGTCGGTTGATGTATCATTTTCGATAAAACCTGGTGATGTAGCCTATCCTGGTATGTCGGTTAATGTAGAGTTTAAATAGGAGAAGTCATTATGGCCATCTGTACACGATGTTATGTGTCTGGACGTGTACAGGGAGTGTTCTATCGCGCTACGGCGCAGCAGAGAGCCAGGGAATTGGGGATTACCGGTTATGCAAGAAATCTTGATGATGGCCGGGTGGAAGTACTTGCTTGCGGTGATGAAGAGCAAGTCAAAAGGTTTAATGACTGGCTATGGACGGGTTCAAGTAGTAGTGCTGTGAACAATGTTGAATGTGAGTCAGTAAGTGCAAACTTGATACCTCACCAGTTTAATGTGAACTAGTTGGTATCGAGGCTAGAAAATATCAGGGTTTAACTCTTAAACCAGCGCTGGTTTAGCGCTTTGATCACTTTATTCGGGTAGCGGTAGCTGCCGCGAGAACCATTGTAACGAGCCAGTGCTTTTGCTAGTTCTCCCTTCTCTTTATCCAGGTAAAACTTCAATATCGAGCATCCCATGCGCAGGTTGGTTTTGATATTGAACAGGTTATCTTTCGGTCGGCCGATCTCTTTCAGCCAAAATGGCATCACTTGCATCAGGCCTTGTGCTCCGGCTTTAGATATAGCATAACGGTTAAAGCCACTTTCGACCTCAATGATGGCAAGCACCAGCTCGGGAGGCAGGTTCTGTTTACGGGCTTCCGAGTGGACGGTTTTTAATAGCTCAATACGTTCTTTGTTTTTCTTAACAAAGCGTGAAAGACGTTGTGACATATCCATGAGCCAGACTTCCGCTTCAAAGCGATCATTAAATTGATGCTCACTATCGAGAGCCTTTAACAGGTGAGCCCGTAATTCACTGTCACTGGCCTGAATACAAGGGGCGATAATAAAAAGGCATAGCATTAATATAATGCTATACCTTTTGTTCATTGTGTAATTCGGGACTTCCTTGTCCATGTGTGTACCCTATGCAAGCTTCTCTTGCAGAAAGTTTAGCAGCTCATTGCGAGGAATGTCCTGGTTGGACTCATCACGACGACCTTTGTATTCCACGACACCTTTATCCAGGCCCTTATCTCCCAGCACGATTCTGTGTGGAATGCCAATCAGTTCCATGTCTGCAAACATGACACCGGCCCGTTCTTTACGATCATCCAGTAATACTTCAAATCCTGCCTTGGTTAACTCGGCATACAGTTTTTCCACTTCCTCACGCAGGCGCTCAGATTTGTGCATATTCATCGGCAGCAGGGCAACCTGAAACGGTGCAATGGCATCGGGCCAGATGATGCCGCTGTCATCATGGTTCTGTTCGATCGCCGCGGCGACAACGCGGGAGACACCAATACCGTAACAGCCCATGGTCATCGTGATGCTCTTGCCGGTCTCATCCAGTACCGAGGCCTTCATCGCTTCAGAATATTTTTGTCCCAACTGGAAGATATGGCCGACTTCGATGCCGCGCTTGATCACAAGCTTGCCATGGCCGTCGGGGCTGGGATCACCTGCTTCGACATTACGCAAATCGGCTACAGCAGGTAAGTCCGCATCACGTTCCCAGTTGATGCCAAAGTAGTGCTTGCCGTCTTTATTGGCACCGGCGGAGAAGTCACTCATCACGGCGACACTGCGATCAGCGATCACCGGAATGTTTAATTTGACCGGACCCAGTGAACCCGGGCCGGCACCGATGACTTCGCGAATCTCTTCTTCGCTGGCAAATTGCAGCGGGCTTTCTACCGAGGGCAGCTTTTCAGCCTTAATCTCATTTAATTCATGGTCGCCACGTACCAGCAGCGCAACCAGTTTGTGTTCGGCTACTTCACTACCATGAACAATCAAGGTTTTGACGGTCTTGTCTATAGGTAACTCGAACTGCTGAACCAGTTCATCGATGGTCTTGGCGTTTGGTGTATCTACCAGCTCCATCTCCTGAGTCGGAGCGGCATGCTCAGAGGCAGGGGCGAGGGCCTCGGCCATCTCTACATTGGCCGCGTAATCAGAGCTGTCGGAGAAGGCGATGTCATCCTCGCCCGATTCCGCCAGCACATGGAATTCATGCGAGGCACTACCACCGATGGCGCCGGTATCCGCCAGCACTGGACGGAAGTCGAGACCGAAACGTTCAAAGATGCGGGTATAGGTCGCGTGCATCACCTCGTAGGTTTGCTGTAACGAGTCGGCACTGGTATGGAAGGAGTAAGCATCCTTCATCAGGAATTCTCGCGCCCGCATCACGCCAAAACGGGGACGGCGTTCATCTCGGAACTTGGTCTGGATCTGATAGAAATTGGCTGGCAGCTGTTTGTAACTATGGATTTCGTTACGGATTAAATCAGTGATGACCTCTTCATGGGTTGGGCCGATACAGAAATCACGTTTATGGCGATCATTGAGCCGCAGCATCTCCGCACCCATTTGATCCCAGCGGCCTGATTCCTGCCATAATTCTGCAGGCTGGACCGCAGGCATCAGGACTTCCTGTGCTTCGGCGCGATCCATCTCTTCGCGAACAATACGCTCCACCTTGCGTAACACGCGTAATCCCATTGGCAGCCAGGTATAGAGCCCTGCTGCCAGTTTACGAATCATGCCGGCGCGCAGCATCAGTTGATGGCTGATTACTTCAGCATCAGCGGGGGTTTCTTTTAATGTCGAGAGTAGAAAATTACTGGTACGCATGGATTCCATCACATTGAATTGAACTAATGCGATGAATTGTACTGAATATTAGCGCTAAAGCGTACAGTGTGATCAGGAAATCTTGATGCCGTTTGCCAGCTGTGGACGGCCATAGTAGTAACCTTGTCCCCAGTTGATACCGATATCTTTCAGTATCTCTGCGGTCTCGGTATTCTCAATGTACTCGGCGATGGTGATGATATCTAACTGGTTTGCGGTGTCCTGTATACCCTGTATCACGGCACGGGCTCGCGGATCCGGCAGGCGGCGGACCAGCTCTCCATCTATCTTGATGATGCTAATGGGAAGATCGACAAGGTATTGATAGGAGGAGTAGCCGCTACCAAAGTCATCCAGCGCCAGGCTGAAACCAAACTCAAGGAAGGGCGCTAACAGCTCTTTGACGGAGGTCATATCATCAAGCAGTTCACGTTCGGTGATCTCGATGATCATGGGTTTCATGTCTCCAATGAGTGTGGAGCAGGCATTACAGCTTTGTCGCGCCTCTAAAAGAAGCTCATCAACCAGTTCTTTATGGCGTAGCAGATCCGCTGATATGTTAATGAAGTGCTTTAATTGGTTGGTACCGGTAGTCAGGCCGGTCACACAGTGGCGAAATGCCTGCCGGATGATGGCCGAATCGATTCGATGGATGATCTGCAGGCGACTAGCTGCTTCAATAAAATGCCCGGCGTCGATGATTTGCCCATTTTCATCTATTATCCTCGCCAGAGTTTCCTCGGCGACTACCTCACCTGTCTGTATATCGACGATGGGCTGAAAAGCCGGAATAACGCGCTCATCGCGTAATGCCTGATCCAGCTGATTTCCTATCGCATGGATACGTAAGTAGTCACCGCGCGCACCTACGGTACGGTTGCGGCCTTCGTATTTGGCTTGATATAAAGCGGCATCGGCTGAGGCAAGCAAGGTATCCAGTTTGTCTGCATCCGTTGGATAGGTTGCATAGCCGAAACTGGCGGTGACATAGATCTGTCGGCTCTCATACTGGATGGGGCTCGCTTCCAGTACCTTGCGCATGCGCTCGGCAAATAGTCCGGCACCCTGATGATCGGTCTCCGGCAGGATGCAAAGAAACTCTTCCCCACCCCAGCGGCCAAGGATATCTTCGTCACGTACACTGTCCGCCAGTATGTCGGTCATCTGGTTGAGTACTTTGTCTCCGGCCTTATGTCCGAGGCCATCATTAATCAACTTAAAGCGATCCAGGTCAAACAGGATGATACTAAATTCTTTGTTATACCGTTTAGCCAGAGACATGGTCGCCTTCAGCCGCTCCTGCAGACCGCGGCGATTAAAGATATTGGTCAACTGATCATGGCTAGCCATATATGAAAGGCTGTTCATTAATGTCGCCTGTTCCATCGCGGCCTCGACGACATGGGCAAACGCAATATATAGATCCAGTCCAATATTATTGAAGTAATCGTGCTGGTCGGCGTAGATAGCTACCATGGCTTCATAATTGGAGTCTTGATTTCCAATCGGCAGGCAGAGGGTAGAGTGTAACTGGTGCTTTAGAGCCTCGGCTCGGATGTCGCTAAATACATCGTCAGTAATGATATTGCCGATAACCGGTTGCCACTGTGTGATCGATTTGCGTAAAGGACCATGGGTCTGATCACTGGTAAAAATCAGGTTGTAGGCATAGTCGCTGGCCGGGCCGGCTGCATAACTAGGCTTGAGTGTCGCATTGCTGAGGTTTCCATGTATCATCCAGGCAAGACGAATGTGCTCAGAAGCCTCCGCCAGTGAGTGACACATATTTTTCAGGATATCTCGAGGGGTGTCACCTTGTGCCAGTGACGCCGTAGCTTTTAGCAGGGCATGTCCGAGGGTATCCCGTTCCTTTAGTATGTCCAGTGAAGTGTTATTTAGAACCTCACCGGCTGATGTGCTTGCCATAAAAAAATATATTAAGTCTTATTGTGGTTATAAATTATACAGCAGTTTAATCTTTTCTAAGTAATAAATAGCACCCTGAGGGAAAGGTTTTTCTAGCCACCTATTCATCCGCGTGCGATATGTCGCTAAATTCGATATTTTTACACAGGATAGCCGGAGGGAGGGCTGAAGCAGGTCATACTCGTCACTAGGTGCAAGATGATGCCCGCCTCAATCAAGCAGGGCATCCGGTATCAGTCGAGTTTAAACCTACAGACTATCGATAATATTCAGGTCGTTGTCCTGCGCGAATTCCATTACCTGCGCATATATGTCTGGTGCTTCCAGCTTCAGTTGACTACTCATCTGTATGCACTTTATACCATTTCGTACGACGGGATAGAGCAGTGCCGAATATTGTAGCCGACCACCCACAAAGCTTGCGTGCAGAGAGCTCAATCGTTCTGCCCAGTCACTAGGGCGAAAGCGTTTGCCAGCCTTGTTTATGCCCTGGATCAGACAGGCTTTGTGAGGTTCGTGGGCAGGCGTAGCCATAGAATAATCAACAAACTCTTTTAACGACGCTGGCTGGTTCATCTCTTCTACCTCGTTATATCCCTATAGGGATATGCTTAAAATTTAAGCAGCCGATTCTACAGTAAATAATTATATATGTGTATTGGAATCTGGTTAATTATTGAGCAGTGCTGGTTTTTTATAACCTGTTGTTATTATTGGTTTTTGTTAGGTTTTTGGAAAAATATTTTGTATGGTGATATAAATTTATTTTGATATTACCTAGGACATGCTTGTTAATCGGTCATGAGTAAAGTCCGGAAAGTGTAGTCGTCAGGCGAGGCATGGTCTGGGTAATCTGTAAGGTCGTTTCACCTGATGATAATTTATCGAGGTATTTGATTTAAAGTGGTGTAATTTGCCCGCAATTCAGGCTCAATCCTTGACCTTAATAAGTAATATCAGTAAGTTTGAAAGTTCACATAAGAATTCATACAACGCCCGCGATCACGGGCGTTTTTATCTTTAGGAGACCCTGCAAGTGGAACTCAGCGGAGCCGAGATTCTGGTACGCTTCCTCAAGGACGAAGGTGTTGAGCACATCTTCGGTTATCCTGGTGGAGCCGTTCTCCATATCTACGATGCACTTTATACCCAGGACGATGTAAAACACATATTGGTGCGCCATGAGCAGGGGGCAACCCATGCTGCGGATGGTTATGCCCGTGCTACCGGTAAGCCTGGCGTGGTCTTGGTGACTTCCGGACCTGGTGCCACCAATGCCATTACCGGTATTGCCACGGCCTATATGGATTCTATTCCTATGGTGGTGATCACCGGCCAGGTACCTACCGCCGTGATCGGATCGGATGCCTTTCAGGAAGTCGACTCCATTGGTATTACGCGTCCCTGTGTTAAACACAACTTCCTGGTAAAGAGCGTTGACGAGATGGCGGAGACGCTGAAAAAGGCGTTCTATGTTGCAACCACAGGTCGTCCTGGACCCGTCGTGGTAGATATTCCCAAGGACATCACCGATCCAAACGTGAAAGTGCCTTATACTTATCCTGAAACCATCGATATGCGTTCGTATAATCCGGTGATGAAAGGTCATAGCGGGCAAATCAAGAAGGCCGTGGATATGATTCTTGAGGCCAAGCGTCCTATGATCTACACCGGTGGTGGTGTGGTGCTAGGTAATGCCTCTGAGCAGTTAACTGAGTTTACTCGCACACTGGGTTATCCGATTACGCAAACCTTGATGGGTCTGGGATCCTACCCGGCGACCGACAAGCAATTCATCGGTATGCTGGGGATGCATGGTACATACGAAGCTAATATGGCGATGCATGAGTGCGATACCTTGATTGCCATCGGTGCCCGGTTTGATGACCGGGTCACGGGTAAGATTGCCGAGTTCTGCCCCAATGCCAAGATCGTACATGTGGACATTGACCCGGCCTCTATCTCCAAAACCGTAAAGGTAGATATACCTATTGTGGGGGATGTCGCAACGGTACTGGATGAGATGCTGCAGATATTGAAGTCCAGTAAGACCAGGCCTGATGCCGCTGCCCTGGCGAACTGGTGGGAGAATATCGAGAAATGGCGCGGAGAAAACTGCCTGCGTTATGACCGCAACAGCGCTTTGATTAAGCCACAGTACGTGGTGGAAAAGCTGTGGGAAGTTACCAACGGTGATGCCATAGTGGCCTCGGACGTAGGGCAGCACCAGATGTTTGCCGCCCAGTATTACAAGTTTGATAAGCCGAACAAGTGGCTCAACTCGGGTGGTCTCGGAACCATGGGCTTTGGCCTGCCTGCGGGCATGGGAGCCAAGCTGGCCTATCCTGATCAGGACGTGGCGGTGGTCACTGGTGAAGCCTCCATTCAGATGTGTATACAGGAGCTGGGTACCGCGACACAATATGACCTGCCGGTGAAGGTGATAAACCTGAATAAGCGTTACATGGGCATGGTGCGCCAGTGGCAGGAGTTCTTCTACGAGAGTCGTTATTCGCACTCTTACATGGATGCGATTCCCGACTTCGTCCAACTGGCCGAATCTTATGGCCATGTCGGCATGCGTATTGAAAAGCCGGAAGACGTGGAAGGCGCTCTGAAAGAGGCCTTTGCGATGAAGGACCGCCTGGTATTCATGGACTTCATCACCGACCAGGAAGAGAACGTCTACCCGATGGTTGCGGCCGGTAAAGGGCATCATGAAATGCACCTGGCATCGGACAGGGAGCTGGCATAATGAAGCATATCATTTCCCTGTTACTTGAAAATGAGTCTGGTGCCCTGTCACGCGTTGCGGGACTGTTTTCTGCCCGTGGATATAATATTGAGTCATTGACGGTCGCCCCGACCGAGGATGAAACCTTATCGCGTATGACCATTGTGACTACCGGCTCGGATGAGATCATCGAGCAGATCACCAAGCAGCTGAACAAGCTGGTGGACGTGGTTAAGTTAATTGATTTAACAGAAGGCGCTCACATCGAGCGTGAAATGATGTTGATCAAGGTTGCGACCGATGGTGCTGAGCAACGAGGAGAAATTAAGCGACTGGCTGATATCTTCCGCGGTGGCATCGTTGATGTAACCGATGCTTCTTATACGATACAGCTAACCGGCGACAGCGATAAGCTGGATGCCTTTATTAGTGCTGTATCAAACATGAATATCCTGGAGACTGTGCGCTCTGGCGTCCTGGGAATTTCCCGAGGCGAAAAAGGATTACACCTGTAAACACATTTAGTTAAGAGACGACTGAAAATGAGCTTGAACATCTATTACGACAAAGATTGTGACCTGTCTATCATCCAGGGTAAGAAGGTTTCCATTCTGGGCTATGGCTCACAAGGCCACGCCCACGCTAACAACCTGAAAGACTCCGGTGTAGACGTGACTGTGGGATTGCGTGAAGGTTCTGCTTCTGCTGCCAAGGCCGAAGCGGCAGGCCTGACGGTTAAGAGTGTGGCTGACGCGGTAGCCAGCGCCGATCTGGTTATGGTTCTGACTCCAGACGAATTCCAGTCCCAGCTGTACACGAATGAGATTGAGCCAAACCTGAAGCAGGGCGCTACTCTGGCTTTTGCCCACGGTTTTGCCATTCACTATAACCAGATCGTGCCACGCACTGATCTGGACGTGATCATGATCGCGCCTAAGGCGCCTGGTCACACCGTACGTAACGAGTTTGTGAACGGTGGTGGTATTCCTGATTTGATCGCCGTATTCCAGGATGCATCTGGTAAAGCTAAGGAAGTTGCCCTGTCTTACGCTTCCGGCGTAGGTGGTGGTCGTACCGGTATTATCGAGACTACCTTCAAAGACGAGACCGAAACCGACCTGTTCGGTGAGCAGGCGGTTCTGTGTGGTGGTGCAGTAGAGCTGGTTAAGGCCGGTTTTGAAACACTGACCGAGGCAGGCTATGCGCCAGAGATGGCTTACTTCGAGTGTCTGCACGAGCTGAAGCTGATCGTCGACCTGATGTACGAGGGTGGTATCGCCAACATGAACTACTCCATCTCCAACAACGCGGAGTATGGTGAGTACGTGA
>JABURU010000134.1 GCA_014762485.1 Gammaproteobacteria bacterium
TGTGTTAGGCATGCCGCCAGCGTTCAATCTGAGCCAGGATCAAACTCTTCAGTTTAATCTTAAAACGACTGTTTAATCGAACAGTCAAATCTTGGCTCGGTTAGAATTGCTTCGTAGAACTTTCGTTCCAATAAGCGCATCCACCGATAATTTTTGGCAACCAAAATATCGACGAAAGCGCCCACACAAATTACTTGAATCTCATTTTTAAAGAGCTACTGAGTCGCGGACTTGCGCGCTCAAGGGATGCGTATATTACTCACCCCTTATGTCTCCGTCAACCTTTATTTTAACGAAGACCGGAACTTTTACATCCCGTCGCCAATGTACCTCTTAACAAAACACACTAGCTAAATCTTTCCTTTCAAATCAGTCCCTTAAGACTCATTCGAGAGGCGGGCATTCTATAGTGTTTACACACCCTGTCAACCCTTTTTCTTCGCCTCTGTTTCGCCCCCTTTTTCAGGGCCGCCTCAACTGCGAAGGCGCGCATTATACGCACTCCTCCAGTGCCGTCAACAGCCTATATAGATCTTTATCAACTTCTTACAAGTAGCACGCGAATCTATATATTAGTATGTCCTGCGGTTATATTCGCTTATTCATATTCATCTCTTGCGCTGTATATGTGAAGACATTAGTCTACAGAAAACACCAGCTACCATTACGATGCACATCAACACATACCCGCGCACGCTGTTACTCATTTTGATTTTCTCGCTTTTTGGTCCAGCACTTATGGCGGGCGAAGCACGCATCGCGGTTGCGAGTAATTTTAGTGATGCTATGCGAGAGCTGGCGAAATCATATCAGGCTCATACCGGTAATACGGTGACGTTGATATTTGGCTCCACTGGGAAACATTTTGCCCAGGTCGTACATGGTGCACCTTTTGACGCTTTTTTTGCCGCCGACATAAAACGCCCCCGCCTTTTGGAACAACAGGGCTACACTGTGCCATCAAGCCGATTCACCTATGCTATCGGTCAAATCGTATTATGGAGCCCGAAACAAAAGCTGGTGGACAATCAAGGGCAGATACTGAAGTCCGATAACTTCCGCTACCTGGCTATCGCCAACCCGAAGCTTGCTCCATATGGAAAAGCGGGGCAACAGGTACTGCAATCTCATCAACTCTGGCGCAAGCTTCAAGGCCAATTAGTGCGCGGTGAAAATATCGGTCAGACCTATCAGTTTGTTAAGAGTGGTAACGCTGAACTTGGCTTTGTCGCTTACTCTCAAATCATCAAGCATTCCGGTGGATCGTATTGGCGGGTGCCTCAATCGCTTTATAACCCCATACAACAGCAAGCCGTATTACTTAAAGATAACCCCGTTGCCGCGGATTTTTTGCTTTATGTCAAAAGCGATGCGGGGCAACAGATTATTCGTGACTTCGGTTATGAGGTAGCTGATGTTAAATGAACACGATCTGACAGCCCTGTTCATTACCCTCCGGCTGGCGGGACTGACGACGGTTATTTTATTACTGGTCGGTACCCCGGTGGCGTGGTGGCTGGCAAATACACGGTGGCGCTTTAAGTTTTTCATTGAGGCCATCATCGCCTTACCACTCGTACTACCACCAACCGTATTGGGCTTTTATTTGCTTATAACGCTGGGACCCAACGGTCCCATAGGCGGGCTCATGGAGGCCATGGGTGGACAACCGCTGGCCTTTACCTTTACCGGACTGGTCATAGGCTCAGTGTTCTACTCCATGCCCTTTGTCATTCAGCCGTTACAAAATGCCTTTGCCGCCATAGGGCGTCGCCCTATGGAGGTTGCGGCGACCTTGAGGGCATCTCCGCTGGATCGTTTTTTTACCATAGCCATACCATTGGCCCTGCCCGGCTTCCTTACCGCTACGGTATTAGGCTTTGCGCATACCTTAGGAGAGTTTGGCGTGGTACTGATGATCGGCGGCAATATTCCCGGTGAGACACAAGTTGTATCTATCGCCATTTATGATCATGTGGAGTCACTAGAATATACCCATGCGCACTGGTTATCTGGTGGCCTGTTACTGCTTTCGTTTGTCATGCTCATTACCGTTTATGCCCTTAATCGTCGTTTCATGGTGGTCAAGCAATGAGTATTGAACTGAAGATAAATATTGAACGCCATGACTTTCGTCTGAATGTAGAACTAACGTTGCCATCC
The DNA here is from genome assembly GCA_014762485.1 of Gammaproteobacteria bacterium. Lineage (GTDB taxonomy): Bacteria > Pseudomonadota > Gammaproteobacteria > Thiohalospirales > Thiohalospiraceae > JABURT01. Next base: position 2,164 of record JABURU010000134.1, read on the forward strand.
TCGGGCGTCACTGCCATTTTCGGCCCCTCAGGATGTGGCAAAACAACCCTATTACGAACCATTGCTGGCCTGGAACCAAATCCAGATGGATATCTCGAGGTAGGCGATTCTATTTGG
>JABURU010000298.1 GCA_014762485.1 Gammaproteobacteria bacterium
TTGTTGTGCATCGGCGTCAATTTGAGCCTTCATGTCAACAAACGATTCATAGCGCTGCTCATCACGGAGCTTCTTGCGAAACTCCACCTGTACATGACGACCATAAATATCATCATTAAAATCGAACAGGTGCACTTCCAGCTGCGCCCGGCTACCACTTACCGTGGGGCGCACACCGATATTCGCGACCCCGGGTACTGGCTCGCCGCGAATGCCCAGCATCTCCACCGCGTACACGCCATTTAGTGGACTGGCCTGGCGATGCAAATGAATGTTCGCGGTTGGGTATCCAATGGTCCGGCCTCGCTTGTCACCGTGTGCTACCCGGCCACTCATACGGTAGGGGCGCCCCAGCAGTTGATCGGCAAACTCCAGCTCATCACTTTGCAGGGCATGCCGGATACGTGTACTGCTAACCCGGTCGCCCATGATCTCAAAGGTGCGCATGCTGGCGACATCAAAATTATGCGCTTCACCCGCGGCCTTGAGCATGGCGAAGTCACCCTTGCGCCCCTTCCCAAAGCGGAAGTCATCTCCGATCACCACATAACGGGCACCCAGCTGATCCACCAGGATCTGCCGGATAAAATCCTCGGCCTTGAGAGCGCTCAGCTTTTGATCAAACCGCAGGCTCAAAATTCGCTCGATGGAGAATCGCCGCAGGGCTTCCATTTTCTCACGAAAACGGGTCAAGCGCGGAGGAATCTCGCCAGTTTGAAAAAACTCGGACGGATACGGCTCAAAGGTCATTAATACCGATGGCAAACACAGTTCAGCCGCCTTGTCCGCAACTTGCGCCAGTACCTCCTGGTGTCCCAGGTGCACACCATCAAAATTCCCGATGGTAATCACACAGCCACGGTGTTCAGGCCTGAGGTTATGTAAACCGCGAATTAACTGCATATTCCGGCAGATTTCCCAACATCGTCCCAAAAGAGTTCCAGTATACCAATAAGCGTGTTGGACTTTCACTTAACACGTTGACTATTGCACTACTTTTACTGATGAACAGGACTTGTTCCGTGGAAGAATTGTCCTATGCTTTTTACAGGTTTTCGCAACATGAAAGATGCCATGACAACCGTTCAGGACATTGTAAATAACAAAAATCAGGAAATCTGGTCCATTAGTCCGGAAAGCACGGTGTTTGATGCCATAAAACTAATGGATGACAAGGAAATAGGCGCCCTGGCGGTGATGCATGAAAACAAACTGGTGGGTATTCTTTCCGAACGCGACTATGCCCGCAAGGTTATCCTCAAAGGCCGAACCTCTAATGACACCAGAGTCGGCGATATCATGACCCGCGAGGTCATCTTTACCCGGCCAGATCGAGGCATCAAGGAGTGTATGGCCATCATGACCACACACCGAATTCGCCACCTGCCCGTCATCGACAACGGCCAACTGGTTTCGATGATTTCCCTGGGCGATGTCGTGAAGGAGATCATTTCTGACCAGGAGTATCAGATAGAACATCTTCAACACTATGTGGCGTGGGAAGAATCATATTAATCACCTGCCCTGTTGGAGTAGCAAAACCTTTACTCATCCGGCCACTGATCAATAATCTCTTTCGCTGCCCTAAACGCTTCAACCCCGGCGGGTACACCACAATAAACGGTTGCATGTAGCAATGTCTCCTGAATCTCTTCAACGGAGCAACCGTTTCTAAGTGCACCGCGAACATGCGTCTTTAACTCGGTGGTCGCCCTTAATGCCATCAGTGTGGCGATCGTAATCAGGCTGCGTGTATCTCGCGGTAATGCTTCTCGTGTCCATACTTCACCCCAGCAGTTCTCCGTCACCATATCCTGCAAAGGCATGGTAAAGCTGCTCGCATTATTAATCGCCCGGTCAACATATTCATCGCCCAGAACATCACGTCGTACCTTCATCCCGTCTTCGTGTTTCTTGCTAGTCATATCAATCTCTAAATTAATCGCGGTTCATATAAATAAACGAATTGAATTGCAGAATTATAAGTTATGAGGACAGCTCATGTGCAATAACAGAAGCCAGTATAGCGGTGTCATACGGCTTGGTGATGTATTTATGGAAGCCCGCTTTAAGGCCTTCGGCCTTTTGACCTGCCAATGCTTTGGCGGTAATCGCAAAAACCTTAATGTTTTCTGTTTTCGGTTCCGACAGTATGCTTTCCAACACCAGGTAGCCATCTTGATCAGGCAACTCAATATCAGTTAACACCAGCTATGGCATATGGTTATGAATCGCCGCTAATACATTCTCG
>JABURU010000366.1 GCA_014762485.1 Gammaproteobacteria bacterium
TGCCCGGTCTGCAAGGTTGACATCATTGAGCATTGCGAGCTCAACCTCGCCCAGCATGGAGGTTTTAATACTGCATTGCGCGTTATCAATAAATCTCATTATTACGATAACGACATTGAGCATGATGTCACCAAGCTGGGCTGCCAGTTCCTGGATATTACGCAGAATAGCGAAACAAACCTGCAACGCTTTATTGATACCATGGCGCATAGTACTCGCCATACGCTATAAATATTTACGAGCCTTCAGGTATCGCACCAATGGTATCAGGTGTAAAGCGACGGTAGTTTTCCGGTAACTTAAATAACTTTGGATCGGCTTTATAGCCTGTCTGGTAATCAATTAACTGGCGCTTATAGCCATTATTGTATTCACCATGCCATTCGTTAATGGGAAAACCTTTTTCAAACTGTCGCCCTATAGCAAATATATTATTTGCTAAATCACAGCCATTTTGTAAATCAGCCGGAGTTACTGGCAGGATGCGGGCGTGCTCACCAGCCAGGGTCGCCAGATAATCGCTATAAATTTCACCCACAACAGGTAACAAACCTTCTACGCTAATGGTGTCATAGCAGACTTTATTATTTACCGTATAGATAAAGTGTTTTGGCTGTTTACCATCAACCGTAGGTGCATCTTTTCCCAACTTACCCGCTTCAATAGCAAGATTTAATTTTATCGGAGATTTTGTATCATGCTCACGTGGCGCAATGACTACGATAGACTGATCGCCGTTTACGATACTGTATACGGTTTTTGTTTTGCGATCATATAGAATAAAATCATTATCATCTTCATTGTAATCAATACGCATAAAATCGGGCGATATGATTGTACGTGATGTATATGGCTCGATACCATTTTCAACTTCAGCAAATAAAATCTTTACATGCTCATCGCTGTTGTCACAGCCGGCTAACAAAGCAAGTAATCCTATTAATATTAATTTTTTCACACTCCACTCCTATCCCAAACCATCAAGGTATGCTAATTCTTCTTCACTAAACCCCGCTTTTAGACGGGCTTCTTTATGAAATGGCCCTCTCAGGGTGCCTTTCATATATTCTGATAATAATTGACGAAAAGTTGATTCTGGTTCTAATTCTCTTTGTTCACATAAATAGTGAAACCAGCGTGAGCCAATCTCAACATGCCCTACTTCATCGCGGAAAATAATTTCCAGGATTTCTACCGCTTTATCATCACCTATGCTTTTCAGTTTTTCCATAATCCCTGGAGTGACGTCCAGGCCTCTGGCCTCAAGTACACGTGGTACCAGCGCCATGCGGATCAATGGATCATGTGCCGTTTTCTGAGCCATTTCCCACAAACCATTATGTGCATCGAAATCACCATAATCATAATTCAAACTATTAAGGTGCTCACGTAATAATTGAAAGTGGTAGGCCTCTTCATCGGCCACCTGAACCCAGCCATCGTAATAGGCTTCAGGCATGTCTCGAAAGCGGTACACCGCATCCCAGGCCAGGTTAATGGCGTTAAACTCAATATGACAAATCGAGTGAATCAGGGCTGCCTGGCCCTGCGGGGTAGAGATTTTGCGGGCATTGAGCTCACGAGGACGCACCAGCTTAGGGCGCTCGGGACGCCCTGGCTCTGCAATAGGCAGTACCTCATGTTCTGATTGCAACGTCAGCCGCTTTTGGCGCCACTGTTCAGCAAATTGGCGGGTTAATTCTACTTTTTGCTCAATCTCAGTCTCATGGAGACAGCGTTCAGCAATGTCAAACAGGCTAGTATGCATCCGGCCATTATATCAAACTGCCGTCTATTGATGTGCTTCTTTCTGAGCTAGTTCACATACTTGCCAAAAAAGCGCTTTAACTCCTTCCAGGACCTTTCATCGGCACGACGGTTATATGCCAATGGCAGATTAAACTTGTTACCATAAAAGTCCGCCGTTGGGTTGGTAAAGGCATGTCTGGCTTGCGGATAAGAGACAAATTTATACTTAACCTTGGCGTACTCCATTTCTTTCTTAAAGGCCTCAACCTGCTCGGCTCTTACGAAAGGATCCGCTTTACCATTTAACACCAGTATTTTGGCTTTTACCTTTCCCGGCTCGGCCGCTTTTGAGGTGGTTAATCCACCATGAAAGCTCGCCACCGCCTTTAATCTCACACCTTGCCGGGCCATATCCAGCACGACAGAGCCACCAAAACAATAACCAATGGCGGCCATTCGGGTATGTAATACCGTTTTATGCTTACGTAACAAATTATACGCG
>JABURU010000022.1 GCA_014762485.1 Gammaproteobacteria bacterium
CCAGAAAGAAAAAACCGCAGATCTCCGGTGTAGAGAAGGCGGCGGTTCTGTTGTTGGTCATTGGTGAGCAGGATGCCGCCGAAGTGATGAAGCATATGGGGCCCAAAGAGGTACAGTCTCTGGGTTCATCCATGGCCAACCTGGGTAACGTATCACGCGAAATGGTGCGCGAGGTACTGGCTGAGTTTTGTGACATTGTGGATAGCCAGACCTCTCTCGGTCTGGAGGCAGAAGATTATATTCGAAATGTACTGGTCAAGGCGCTGGGTGAAGATAAAGCCGATAGCCTGATCGACCGCATTCTGCTGGGTAAAGGCTCGAAAGGTCTGGAAGCCCTGCGCTGGATGGAACCACGTGCCATTGCTGAAATGATTCGTGTGGAGCATCCACAGATCATCTCTATCGTATTGTCATTCCTGGAGGCGGATCAGTCGGCCGAAGTGTTGTCATTATTGCCAGACAAGATTCGTCTGGATGTGACCCTGCGTATCGCTACACTCGATGGTATCCAGCCTAATGCCCTGCACGAACTGGATGACATCCTTGAACGTCAATTTGCCGGTGGTGGTTCGTCCAACCTGAAATCATCCAGTATCGGTGGTGTTAAGTCCGCGGCGGATATCCTTAACTTTGTGGATACCGCTCTGGAAACCGACATTATCGAAAACATTCGTGATGTTGATCCAGAACTGGCGCAATCGATACAGGATCTGATGTTTGTATTTGATAACCTGGCCGAGATCGATGACCGCAGTATACAAACACTGTTGCGTGAAGTGCCTGCCGAGACCTTGATTGTGGCCCTGAAGGGTGCCGATGAAGGCGTTGGTGAGAAGATCCTCGGCAACATGTCTCGCCGTGCTGCCGACATGCTGCGTGATGATCTGGAGGCCAAAGGCCCGGTACGACTTTCCGATGTGGAGGCTGCGCAGCGTGAAATTCTGGCGATTGCTCGCCGTATGGCCGATGCCGGCGATATCCAATTGGGTGGTAAGGGCGAACAGTTCGTTTAACCTCAGATAAATAATAGAGTTGGCCATGACCGAGATACTGAAGGGCAGTGCATATGAACGTTGGGTGGTTCCTAATATAGATGAACCCCATGGTTTTGCTTCATCTCTCGAGGATGAGGCAACGATGGAGGATATGGAAGAAGAGCTACCTAACCTGCCTACGGTCGAAGAGATAGAAGCTATACAGAGTGCCGCACATGAAGAGGGCCTACAGCAGGGTAAGGAAGAAGGTTTAAAGCTGGGCCAGGAAGAGGCGCAAACGATACTGAATGATGAGCTGGAGAAGCTCGAACAGCAGCGCCAGCAACTGGAAACAGAGCGTGAACAGATGCAGGCGGAGTTAGCGGCAGAACAGGCGCAAGTCCATCAGTCTGCCGAATATCTACAAGATATCCTGAATAAAATGACCCAGCCACTAAATGACATGGATGACGTGGTTGAGTCTCAGTTGCTGCAATTATCCATCACGGTCGCCAGGCAACTGGTTCGACGCGAGTTAAAAACAGAGCCGGGTGAGATTATCGCGGTAATACGCGAAGCGGTTCCCCTGTTACCGGTAAATGCTGGCCAGGTTCAGATTAAACTGCACCCCGAGGATCTTGCTCTGGTGACTGAATCCTTGTCACTGGGGGAGGAAGGCGAGCGTCCCTGGAAGCTGATAGAGGATCCCATGATCACACGTGGTGGCTGTATTGTCGTAAGTGATGACTCACAAATTGATGCCACGGTAGAACGGCGTTTAAGTGCCGTGGCAAGTAAGCTGTTAGGTCACGAGCGCAGTCATGAGTCATCCTGAAACGGATCGTTCACAGAGCTGGGCCGATCGTCTCAACGATCGTAGCCAGCTACTAGAGGAACATATTTCACCGGTAGTCGAAGGCAAGCTGGTGCGCATGGTCGGGATGACCCTGGAAGCAACCGGTTGTCAGGCCCCCATTGGCGCACGGTGCATCGTGCAAAATCCCGATGGCAGTGAAATTGAAACCGAAGTAGTGGGCTTTGCCGGTGACAAGCTCTATCTGATGCCCACAAGTGAGATACGTGGCATTGTCCCCAATGCTCGTGTCATCCCCACCGAACAGGTGTATGAGGCCCCGGCCGGGGAGGCCCTGTTGGGCCGAGTGCTGGATGGTGCGGGCAAACCCATCGATGGCAAGGGTTCGTTAAAAGATCACAAGTTAGTTCCTCTCAATGGCACACCGGATAACCATATGGAGAAGGCCCCTATCCGGG
>JABURU010000150.1 GCA_014762485.1 Gammaproteobacteria bacterium
ATTTTTTGTAACACTTTCGTTTTGCCGGCGTCATCTACATCGATCACGATGCGTTCAGAAGAAAGGATATCGCTGATCTTCATATAATATATATCGAATACTTAGTACGCTGGCTTTAATCGGGAATGATATTTTTCTCACCACGATGGTGATCTTTTACCTTTTCTTTATGCTTTTTGATCTGTCGATCCAGTTTATCGACCATGGAATCAATAGCGGCATAAAGGTTTTCATCTTCACTGTTGGCGAATAATTCACCGCCTGCAATGTTGACCGTTGCCTCGGCTTTTTGGCGAGTTTTCTCTACGCTCAGGATGACGTGTACGTTACCCACATAATCAAAATGGTTGTCTATCTTCTGGATTTTTTCCGTAACGTAGCTGCGCATGGAATCGGTTACTTCAATGTGATGGCCTGTGATATTTAGTTGCATAATGACTCTCCGGTTTGTCAGGCAAGACGCTTTCGTTGATTGGATGGCGGAATATTTAACGCCTCACGATACTTGGCGATGGTTCTGCGAGCTACATCGATTCCTTGTTCGGCGAGCAGGCTGGCAATCTTGTTATCGCTCAGGGGCTTTCGGTGGTCTTCGTTAGCCACCAGCTTTTTGATCAGAGCATGTATCGCAGTGGAGGAGACATCGTCCCCTTCGGTAGAGCTCACATGGCTAGAGAAGAAGTATTTCAACTCAAATATGCCCATAGGTGAGTGTAGGTATTTTTTGTTGGTTACGCGTGAAATGGTCGACTCATGCATGTCGACAGCCTCGGCGATATCATGCAAAACGAGAGGCTTCATCGCCTCCTGGCCATGCTCAAAAAACTCTTTTTGTCGCTCAACGATACTGCTGGCCACCTTGAGTAAGGTTTCGTTACGGCTTTGCAGGCTTTTCAGGAACCAGCGAGCTTCCTGTAGATGGTTTTTTAGCGACACGTTGTCACTGCTGGAATTACCGCGCTGTATCAGACTGGCGTAATACGGATTTACCCGCAACCTGGGAGCCGTGTCCGGGTTAAGTTCAACGCGCCACTGTCCATGAACTTTACGTACGTATGCATCTGGCACTACGTACTCGGTGTTATCAGTGGATATCTGGTTTCCTGGGCGTGGGTTTAAAGACTGTATGAGCTGTATTACCTCGGTGAGCTCATCCTGGCTGAGCTTCATCTTGCGTGACAGCTGGTTAAAGTCTCGCTTGGCCAGTAGCTCAAAGTAATGCTGCAAAAGCTGCTTTGCCTCGGGCAACCAGTGTGTTGTCTCGGGCAGAGGGCGTAGCTGTATGAGCAGGCTTTCTTGTAGATCGCGGGCGGCTACACCCAGTGGATCAAAATTTTGTATCTGGCGAAGGGTGGCCTCTACTTCATCCATTTCCAGTTCAGGATCTTGTGCATAAAGTGACTGAAAGATCTCGTCCAGGCTGGTACTGATATAGCCATCCTCATCAATGGCATCTATGATCGCCATGGCAGTTAAGCGGTCACGTGGACTGAAGTGGCTCATTTCCAGTTGCCAGGTCAGGTGATCCTGCAGGCTTTCTTCGGTACTACCCTGGTACTCATAGTCGCTGCTTTCTGCAGAGGCCATGCTGGAGACCGGGGTGGGGCTGTCGTAGATATCATCCCAGCTACTATCGACAGGCAGGTCTTCGGGGATATCGTTACTGGTTTCCTGAACCGGTTCGACATTGAGTTCAGAGCTGTCGTCCTGGGTATTATTTAGTTCGTTGCTGGTAGCAGCATCATTCTCCGCTGGGGGATTGCCATCATTATCCTCATCATTGACTTCGAGCATCATGTTGGATTCAAGAACGTCCTGAATCTCATTTTGTAGCTCAAGGGAGGACAGCTGCAACAACTTGATAGCCTGTTGCAGTTGGGGGGTCATGGTAAGGTGCTGCCCAAAGCGCAGCTGGATCGACTGTTTCATATCAATCTAGGATCGACAAGTCCGGCTTTATTCTTAACGATAATTGTATCCTAGTTTAGTGCTTACAGGCACTATTCTTGCATTTACAATGTGAATTTATTGCCCAGGTAGACATCGCGCACCTGTTGGTTTTCCAGCAGCTCGTTCGGGATGCCCTCAGCAATTACTCGACCCTGGCTGACGATATAGCCTCGTTGGCAGATCCCCAGAGTTTCTCGTACATTGTGATCCGTGATTAGCACGCCTATACCACGTTCACTGAGCTGCTTGATAATGCCCTGTATATCGAGCACGGAAATAGGATCTACCCCGGCAAAAGGCTCGTCCAGCAGGATAAACTGCGGTTCGGTCGCCAGTGCTCGGGCGATCTCTACACGACGGCGCTCTCCACCAGAGAGGCTCATACCCTGAACCTTGCGAATATGGCTAATATGAAACTCTTGCAGTAGCTGTTCCAGCTTCTGTTCCTGTTGAGTCCGACTTAACTCCTTACGAGTTTGCAGGATGGAGAGAATATTGTCTTCCACACTCAGGCGGCGGAAGACAGAAGCCTCCTGAGGCAGGTAGCCTACACCCAGTCGAGCACGTACGTGCATCGGGTGGCGAGTGATGTCCTGCCCGTCAAGGGTAATGCTGCCCTCATCGCACGGCACGAGGCCGACGATCATATAAAAGCTGGTGGTTTTCCCGGCACCATTGGGTCCCAGCAGGCCAATAATTTCGCCGCTACTGAGCTCTAGTGAGACATTATCCACTACACGACGTGGCTTATAGATTTTGGCCAGGTTACTAGCGCGTAGTGTCGACATTAAGGCTGTTTCCCTGGTTGAGGCTGTATCACCATTTCAAACCGGCTACCGTTCTGTTTATCGCCATTTGCCCTGGCTTCTTTGGTGCGAAGTTTATAGATAATTTCTTCACCTTTTAAGGAGTCATTGCCATCAAAAAATTCGGCACCACCACGTAGCAATACGACTTCGTTGCGCGCATCATAACTTAGTTTATTGGCTTTGCCATGTATTTGTCCGCTATCGCCTTTGTGTTGAAAGCGTACTGGACGCCCGCTGGCTGAAATGGAAGAGAGTTTTTCATCCTCACGCTTCACCGTCATCTCATCTGCCTGAATCAGGACGTCATTTGCTTCTTGTCGGAGCTCCACCGTGCCTTTGAAGATCATTACACCGGTTTGACCACTGAACTCGGCGCTATCGGCCGATATCTGGCTGCGCTCGGCATGCACGCTACTAGCCATGAAGCCAGTGAGCAATAATGTTAATAATAACCTAGTCATGTCGGATCTCGCTGGTAACGCCACCACTCATGGATAGTCTCTTTTTCTCTCCATCCAGCACAAAGCCCTGGGCGGCATTGATGTGGCCATCAACCGTCTCGATTCGGGTAGGCGCCTGGCTTTGCGCTATTTTTTCGTCTGGTTCTATGATCATATCCGAGCTATGAATGATCGTCGGAGGCTGATCCGAGCGCTGGAAATAGTGCAGCGTAGTCTTGCCCTGCATTGTAACAACACGGCTCTGGTTATCGATCTGGGCGCTCTCGGATTCCGCCTGCCACAAAACCGTTTGGTGTTGGTAGCTGCGAAATAGTGGCCTGGAGATAGTCAGCCGATCGCTTTTAGGATAGTGGATCATCTCTTCACCTTGTATGTCATAAAGCGGCAGACCTTGGTCATCATGCTCGGTGATGGTAAAGGTGCTGATGCTGTAATCTGGACTGTCCTGTTCCGAGCGCTCCTCAGATGGGTGTATGACCTCTTCCTGGTACAACAACCAGCCACTGAATCCTACTATGGCAAGTAATCCAATGATGGCGAACAGCAGGCGGGTATTCATTATTTAAGATACTTTTGCATCATGGTGTCCAGGTTATTCTGGGCACGCATGATCAGTTCACAAACATCGCGAGCGGCCCCGCGCCCACCATTACTGGGGGTTTGCCAATGAGTATGCTCCTTTACCAGCGGGTGAGCATCCTGTACCGCGATGGCTAGTCCTACCCGTAGCAACACCGGGATATCGATGACATCATCACCGACATAGGCGATGTTCTCCGGGGGAATGCCGGTTTTTTCACACATATCTTCGAAGGCAGGCAGTTTGTCCAGTCTGCCCTGGTAGACATGATGTATGCCCATGCTTTCCATTCGGTGCCTGACCACATTGGAGGTACGGCCGGTTATGATGCCTATGTCCACACCAGTAGAGCGGAGCATGTTCATGCCATGTCCATCGCGGGAATAGAAGGCTTTATATTCTTCTCCATCATCGCCGATAAACAGGCTGCCATCGGTCAGTACGCCATCAACATCAAACACTACCATCTTAATGGCGGAGGCTTTTTCTAAAATATCCTTCATTAAATATTTCCTTACACAACGCCAGAACGTAACAAGTCATGCATATTAAACGTTCCGACTACTTTGCCTCTATCATCCAGTACTGGCAGGGCATTAATTTTGTATTGATCCATTAACTGCAAGGCTTCGGCTGCCAGCATATCGGCGCGGGCATGTTTGGGGTTTACCGTCATGTGATCGCTGACCCGCATGGTATGGACATCCACATGTGTGTGATCCATCAGGCGACGTAGGTCGCCATCGGTAAATATGCCTAGCAAGATGCCATTTGCATCAATCACCGAGGTCATCCCCAGACCCTTGTTCGACATCTCCAGTAGTGCTTCACCCAGGCTGGCTTGCTCACCAACGTTGGGGATATCGTCACCGGTATGCATAATGTCGCTAATATGCAATAACAGGCGTCGTCCCAGGCGACCGCCAGGGTGAGACAAGGCGAAATCATCGGCGGTAAAGCCTCGAGATTCCAGCAGCGATACGGCCAGGGCATCGCCCATCGCCAGGCAGGCGGTAGTACTGGCAGTAGGCGCAAGGCCTAGAGGGCAGGCCTCTTTTTCTATGCTTACATCTATATTTACATCGGCAGTACGTGACAGCCGTGATGTCGGGTTGCCTGTGAGTGTGATCAAGGGGATCTTGAGACGTTTAATTAATGGCAGGATGGTAAGCAGCTCATCGGTCTCGCCAGAGTTGGAGAGGGCAAGCACGACATCCTTTTCGGTAATCATACCGAGGTCGCCATGGCTGGCTTCACCAGGGTGCATGAAGAAGGCCGGGGTACCGGTACTGGCCAGGGTCGCGGCTATCTTGTTGCCGATATGGCCGGATTTACCCATGCCAGAGACGACAATACGACCTTCACACTCCAGCATTAACTGACAGGCTTTGACAAACTCATCATTAATTCGTTGCTTTTGAAAGGTTATGGCTTGTGCCTCGACATCCAGTACGGCTTCGGCAAGGCTTTTGACTTTATTGTTATCCATGATTATCGATCGTATTGGCTTATGCTTCCGGGTAACCTAGCTCAGTCAGCTTTTGACTCAGGCTAGTGCGAGAAAGTTCAACGCCTTCTACTTTGACCAGGCCACCATCGATCGTGACATCTACCTGTTCTATACCGTTCATGGCCGTTAGGCCATCCACAATGGCCTTCACGCAGCCACCACATTTGACATTTTGTACGGTAAATTCTTCTGTAGTCATGATTACTCCCCGGTTTGATTTTTCTGTTATAGGCTTTGTTGCCCGAGCATGAGCAGGTAGCCAAAGTAGACCGTTAACAGCGCCCCACCTTCATAACGATTCAGCTTGCCCGAACCTTTGAATCCATAGGCCATCACAAACAGGGCGATGGTGACGCCGATCATCATCGGCAAGTCGCGGCTAAATACTGAGGCCTCTACCTGGTAGCCCTGAATTAGGCCAGGTAGCCCCATAACACCTAATATATTGAACATATTGGAACCGATTACATTTCCAATAGCAATGTCGTGCTCATTCTTTAGTGCGCTCATCACGGTAGCCGCCAGTTCCGGTAGGCTGGTGCCGATGGCGATGATCGTCAGTCCAATCACCAGGTCACTGACACCAAATGCACGGGCAATATCTACTGCTCCGGTGACCAGTACTCGGGAACTGATTAGCAGAACCACAATACCAAGGAGCAACAAGCCCAGCGCCTTCCACACCGGCATATCACTAGGTATCTCTGCCTCAAATTCGACGTTCATCGGATCTTTTTTGCGCCCCTGCAGGGCAACCAGGACGATCCAGTAAATGATCAATAGCAGGCCACCCATCATCAGGGCTCCATCCAGGTGAGAAAGGTGACCATCCATAACCAGCATCAGGGCAAACAGGGTCGCGAGAAAGAGTATAGGAAACTCACGCTGTAATACGCCCGAATGAACGGACATCGGCTTAATCAAGGCGGTAAAACCTAATACCAGTGCAATGTTAGTGATGTTTGAGCCTATGGCATTGCCCACACCCAGACCGGCATTGCCATCGATGGCGGCAATACTGGATACCAGCATTTCAGGGGCAGAGGTGGCGAAGCCAACAATCGTCAGTCCTATAATAAGGGGAGGGATGCCCAGATTGCGTGCCGTGGCCGAGGCCCCGATGACGAACCGATCTGCGCCCCAAACCAGGAAAACAAATCCAAAAATGACGTATAAATAGGATTCCAGCATAAATCTCTCTTACGTGTTTATTTAGGTGGTGCCACTTCCAGCTCCAGACCATTGAGCAGATCCAGTTCTTCCAGTGAAGGTTCTTCCACGGGCGGGTTGCCATCGTAGATCAGGTTTTGTCGATGTTGGAAATAGGTTTCGCGGTGGAAAGTATACGGGTCAAAGCTCGCTTGTTCCAGAACGCGGCTGGCCCCCAGTAGATCGGCACGGGTATCGATAAAGTCCAGGCTGAGCAGCGTGTAATAAGTGGACTCATCGTTATGGTGGTAATAAGGCTCACTATTAAAGTCGCCTACCCAGCCGGCCCCATCACGAATCGAGCTGGGGCCAAGAAACGGCAGCACCAGGTAATTACCATTGCCTATACCCCATACTGCGAGGGTTTGCCCAAAGTCCTCATTATGCTTTTCCAGGCCTATCGGTGTCGCTACATCAAAAAAGCCGGCCAGGCCGATAGTGGAGTTCACACCAAAGCGAGTCAGGTCACCGACAAAGTCTAGCGGCTTGGCCTGCAACAGGTTGTTCAGTGCATTGGGGATATCGCCCAGGTTGCCAAAGAAATTGCTCACGCCGGTATCGATCCATCGAGGGGTAATAAATTGGTAGCCCCTGGCAACCGGCTTCATCACATAGTTATCAACATTTTCATTAAAACTGTATATCGAACGGTTAAACCCTTCCCATGGGTCACGTTCGTCCGTCACTTTGCCGCTACTGGCACAACCTGAAAGGCTAAGCTGTAAGAGCAGCAGCAAGATAACAAGGCGGTTAGACATCACGTATATTCCGGTTAATTGTTGTATGCTTGACAATATAATCGATAAAGCCGTTAATTCGGTAATCTATTATTCACTATTATCCAGTGTGCCATAAACGGGAGTTCGTATGCAGGAACAAGACTACACTGCAATGATCGGCGCCACAGGCTGGGAGCATCCGGCCTGGCAAGATAATTTCTACCCGGAAGACCTGCCGGAAGACTGGACCTTTGGTTACTACAGTAATGAGTTTCCGGTGGTATTGATCACACTCTCTTTTTTGTCGTCCGTGGAAGTGGATGATATCAAAGAGTGGTTGGATGAGTGTCATGAAAACTTTCGTTTTATTATTGAGCTGGATGCTGAGATAACTCCACTGCTACTGGAACGTATTCGCTTGCTAGATGACAAGTTGATGGCGGTGATACTGGAGCGGATGCAGACACTCCCGGCGGAGCTATCTGCCGTGGAACGCTTTTGTCGTCAGAGCGACCAGGATTGCGAGCAATTGATGGCAAGTGGTGGCGGTATGGTATGGGATGGAAAGGGGACATATTGCCCAGCCAAACACCTGGCCTTAATGGAGCTGGATAGTGGTGACTATGAGGATATGCATGATCTTAAAGAGGTGATCAGCCAGGGCCAGTCTGCCTTGAGCGAGCATCAAATGATGGTGATCCTGTTTAAAGGCACCCCGCCTGATCTGGATACCATGCGAGCCGCGCGTACCATATGTGAATTACTGGGCTTGTGATACCAGTGCTTGACAGCTCGGCTTACCTTTCCGACACTGCGGGCTAGGAACAATTAAGTTAAGGCATTAATGGATAATAACGACGATACCTTGATTCGTATTCGCGATATGAGTTTTGGTTATGCAGGCCGTACCATCTTTGATAACGTCAACCTTGATATTCAGCGTGGCAAGGTCACCGCGATCATGGGCCCGAGCGGTACCGGTAAAACAACCCTGTTACGACTAATAGGCGGTCAGCTACGACCTACATCAGGCACGATCGAAGTTGATGGTCAGAATGTTCACAAACTGTCACATCGTGATCTCTATCGCTTGCGCAAACGCATGGGCATGTTATTTCAAAGTGGTGCTCTGCTAAGCGATATCAATGTCTTTGATAATGTCGCTTTTCCTTTGCGTGAACACACCAAGCTGCCCGAGAGCATGATTCGCGATCTGGTATTGATGAAGTTACACGCCGTAGGTTTGCGCGGCGCACGTAGTTTGATGCCGAGTGAATTATCCGGCGGTATGGCCCGACGTGTGGCGATGGCGCGGGCGATTACCCTCGATCCGATGATGATTATGTACGACGAGCCGTTCACCGGTCAGGACCCGATCTCCATGGGCATCCTGGTGAAACTGATACGTGATTTAAATCTGAATCTCGGCATTAGCAGTATTGTTGTCTCGCACGATGTGGCCGAAACCTCGTCCATTGCCGATTACATCTACCTGGTATCAGGCGGTAAGGTGGTGGAGCATGGCACGCCTGATGAACTAAATGCCTCTGAGTCAGACTGGACCCGTCAGTTTATTGATGGCTTGCCTGATGGCCCGGTACCATTCCAGTATCCCGCCGAGGATTATCTGCAAGACCTGCTGGAAGGGACCGGCTTATGATGAATGTGATTCGTATCCTGGGGCGTAAGTCATTACATAGTTTTGGTCGCCTGGGCCGGGGATTTATCTTTTTACTGCAAATCCTTACCGGCATTCCGCAGCTATTTAAACGGCCTCGTCTAATTGTCCAGCAGCTGTACTCGGTCGGCGTGATGTCGATGACGATCATCGTTGTCTCCGGTCTCTTCACCGGTATGGTGCTGGGATTGCAGTTATTTAATACGATGCAGGACTTTGGTGCGGAACAGTCGGTGGGCTCGGTGACGGCATTAAGCCTGGTGCGCGAACTGGGACCGGTGTTAACCGCGATCTTCTTTGCCGGTCTGGCGGGTACCTCGTTAACCGCCGAAATTGGTTTAATGAAAACCACCGAACAGCTATCCGGGATGGAAATGATGGCGGTGGATCCGGTGCACCGGGTCATCGCCCCTCGGTTCCTGGCCGGATTTATCTCGGTGCCGGTGCTGGCATTAATGTTCAGTGCGGTGGCTATACAGGGTGGTTATTTTGTCAGTGTCAGCCTGTTGGGGCTGGACTCCAGTGTGTACTGGGGGCAGATGCAAAATATTGTCGATTGGGATGATGATATCCTGAACGGCGTGATCAAAAGTGTTGTCTTTGGCTTTGTTGCCGCGTGGATAGCCGTATTTGAAGGCTATGATGCGGTCCCCACATCGGAAGGGGTCAGCCGGGCAACCATCAGAACCGTGGTCCATACCTCGCTGTCGGTACTGGGACTGGACTTTATCATGACCGCATTAATGTTCGGAGACTAGACTATGTACTCCAAGACAATGGAACTTTGGGTAGGTGTATTTGTAGCGGCAGGCCTGGCCGCCTTGCTGATGCTGGCGTTAAAGGTAAGCAACTTTACCGCTACCAGTGGAGAGAGTGGTTACACCATTAGTGCCCGCTTTGATGATGTGGCCGGATTAAACCTGCGTGCGCCGGTACGAATGGCCGGTGTCAGGGTGGGCCGAGTGAGCAGCATTTATGTTGATTCAGATCGGTTCCAGGCCGTGGTGACGATGCAAATAGATGATCAGTACAATAATATTCCTCTGGATACGACGGCATCGATCTATACAGAGGGTTTACTGGGTGCCAAGTATATCGGACTGGAGCCGGGCGGCGATATGGAAGCACTTAAGCAGGGCAGCGAGATCATTATTACCCAGTCTTCGATAATACTGGAAAAGCTGATAGGCCAGCTGTTCGTTAAGTTGACCGGAGGTTCTGACTAATGGTTATGTACAAACAGATCACCGCGATATTCATCAGCCTGGTGTTATTGCTGGGTTTATCCCCGGCGATGGCAATAGCCGAAAAAGGTCCTGACCAGTTGATGGAAGAGACCACCGAAGAGATGCTGCAAGCACTGCGTATTAACAAGAAGCTACTGGACAAAGAGCCTAACCGTATCTACGGGCTGGTGAACGAGATCGTCATTCCGCGTTTTGACTTTGTCCGAATTTCTGCCTGGGTACTGGGCAAACACTGGCGCCGGGCGACACCACAGCAGCGTGGCCAGTTCGTCCAACAGTTTCAGGACATGATGGTCAACACCTATGCCACCGCGTTACTGGAATTTTCCGACCAAAAGATGAAATACCTGCCAGTGCGAATGAAGGAGGGTGACCGCATCGTGATGGCGCGCAGCCAGATCCTGCAAACCGGTAAGCAGCCAGTGGCACTGGATTATCGTATGTTTCATGGCAAAAAAGGCTGGAAGGTATTTGACATAATGGTGGATGGTGTCAGCCTGGTGGCCAACTATCGCACCAGCTTTGATACCGAGATACGTCAAACCAGTATGGACGCCTTGATAAAACGTCTGACTGAACACAATGCCAAGAAGAAAGGATAGTCAGAGACATGAGTGATCTGGCCAGTATCAGCCTGCGAGAAGACGGAAGCTTTGTCGTCAGGGGTGAAATGAGTTTCACCACGGTCCCGGAACTGCTGTTGCACTCTGGCGCCCTGTTCAACGGGGAAGCTGAAACCATCATCGTTGACCTGGCTGATGTCGAACGGGCTGACAGCGCGGGGCTATCATTATTAATACAATGGTGGCGGCAAGCTCGCCAGGCGAATAAATCCATTTACTACGCCAACTTGCCTGAGCAAATGGGCTCCATGGCAAAGTTAGGTGGTTTGGACGATAAGTTACCCCTCCAGTCCTGATTCTTTACACTACTCTGGATACTGATGAACGCCATCGAGATAAATAATGTACATAAGCATTATGCCTCCCTACATGCATTAAAAGGCATTAGCCTGGAAATACAGCAGGGAGAGTTTTTTGGCTTATTAGGGCCCAATGGGGCCGGTAAATCGACCTTGATCAGCATTATGGCCGGGTTGACCCAGGCCAGCCGCGGCTCAGTCTCGGTCATGGGGCATGACGTCGTACAGGCTTACCGTCAGTCACGTCACTCGCTGGGGATAGTGCCCCAGGAACTGGTGTACGATCCCTTTTTCTCCGTGCGTGAGCTGTTACGTCTGCAATCAGGCTATTTCGGTCTACGTCATAACGATGACTGGATCGATGAGTTGCTCGATACCTTAAACCTGAGTGACAAGGCCAATGCCAACGTGCAGGAACTTTCGGGCGGCATGAAGCGGCGAATGCTCATCGCCCAGGCGATGGTACACAAGCCGCCGGTACTGGTACTGGATGAGCCAACCGCTGGGGTAGATGTGGAGTTGCGTCAACAGTTATGGGAGTTTGCCTGTCGCTTGCACAATGACGGTCATACCATCGTACTGACAACCCATTATCTGGAAGAGGCCGAGGCCCTGTGCGAGCGTATCGCCATTATCAATCGCGGTGAAATGGTCGCGCTGGACAGTAAACAGGCGTTACTGGCGCGTTGTCCAGAGCGCAAGCTAACCTTGACCCTGTCTGATACGGGGAGCGTTTTACCGGCATCACTGGAACAGGACGTGATCAGCCGCGACGACAGGCAGTTAGTGATAAAACTGGATAAGCAGCAGGGCAATGTGGGCGATATATTATCCGCTGTGCAGTCCAGTGGTGCGCAGTTAATCGACCTGCACATCGAGGAGCCGGGCCTGGAAGAGGTGTTTATTGAGTTAACTCGCCAACAGCATGGACAGGAGAGCACAGATGATTAACTGGCTCGGTATGTATACGCTGTTTATCAAGGAGGTATGGCGTTTTCTTAAGGTTACGATTCAGACCATCCTGACGCCGGTCGTCACCTCACTGCTTTATCTGCTGGTATTTGGCCAGGCACTGGAGGAGCATGTAGAGGTCTTTGACGGGGTGAACTATCTCCATTTTCTCATCCCTGGCCTGATGATGATGAATATCATCACCAACTCTTTTGCCAACAGCTCATCCAGCCTGATTCAGTCGAAGATGAACGGTAACCTGATTTTTGTGTTGCTGGCCCCGCTGTCGGTACTGGAAATCTTCCTCGCCTTTACCGCCGCCGCGTTATTAAGAGGCATTATGGTGGGCTTTGTGGTTTACCTTGCGGTGTCACCATTTATTCAACTGCCGATTCATAGCCCGATGATGGTGGTGGCATTTGCCCTGCTGGGGAGCGCATCACTCGGGGCGATGGGGATCATCGGCGGGATCTGGGCCGAAAACTATGACCAGCATGCCGGGTTCCAGAACTTCATCATCCTGCCATTATCGTTCCTGAGTGGGGTATTTTATTCACTTAACTCGTTACCCGAGTTATGGCAAACGGTATCGCACTTTAACCCGTTTTTTTACATGGTCGATGGCTTCCGTTACGGCTTTTTTGGCCAGTCGGATGCAGATCCACAATTGAACCTTTTGATCTGTAGTCTGTTTTTACTGTTTTTGGCATTTATCTCCCTGTCTATGCTGCATAAGGGTTACAAAATCCGTCGCTAACAAGTATACTTTAATCCTTTTC
>JABURU010000296.1 GCA_014762485.1 Gammaproteobacteria bacterium
GTGTGTATGTAAATGGTGTGCGTTTTGATACAAAAGATCTCTTATCGGGAGATATCACCATAGATGGTATTACTGTCAATGAGTCTCAATTGACGGTAGGGATGGTATTGGCTGTTAAGGGGGACTTTGGTGCGACCGATGGCAAGGCGACATCGATCGCTTATGAAAGTACCAGTTATGGTCCGGCAACAAATATATCGGAATTTGATCGTAATAATCCTGACACGGGAACATTTAAATTGTTTGGTCAGACGGTTCATGTCACGCCGACTACTGTATTGGGTGGTCAATACAATAATGGTGTAACGAAAGTCAGTTCATGGCAGGACATTTCGGGCATAGCCGATAACTCACTGTATATCGAAGTCAGTGGTTATCATGTGGATTCTGCGGCAGATATTCTGACAAATGAGATCTATGCAACTCGTATTGAGATAAAGGGTGACTGGACTGCAGGTAATGCGATTAAACTCAAGGGGTATGTAGATAGTGCAACCATGGACAGTCTTGTTATTGCCGGTGAGCCGATCAGCGTTGATGCGTCGACTTATGCCAATAAATATGTCGAGGTAAAGGGTAACTATGACCCCATTGGAGGATTCAGCAGTCTTAATGTGCAGGAAAAGCCATATGGCCTTGTTGCTGAAGAGGGCGACGATATTGAACTGGAAGGGATAGTGACGAGTGACCTAGATGCTAATAACCAGTTCACTCTTAATGGGCAATTGGTTGTCATAGATGATAAAACAGAACTGGAAAATAACCTGCAATTAACTCATATTGTGCAAGGTGCTCATCTCGAAGTGGAAGGTTATTTCTCCTCAGGCACTCTATATGCTGAGGAAATAGAGCCTGAGGATACTGGTGAAGAGTTTTCTGGCCAGGGTACTATCACCAATATGTCCAGTAGTCTGAAGAGTATTACAGTCAATGGTATTGTGTTATATGTGGATAACAACACGATTCTTAAAGATGATCGTAATGATTATCCTGAACAGATGAACTACACACGTTTCGAATTCGATCAGTTTACAGACTATAAATATTATTATGATTCAATATCTGGCAAAAATATCGCGACAAAAATAATAATAAAAGACTAAGTATCGCGAAATAATAAAACCAGGCGGCAATCCTGTTGGGTTGCTGCCTTTTTTATTGCCTTGCAGAAAGGCATCCATCACCGTTACCATAGCGCATCAGAAAATATTCAGGAGAGAGTGAATGTCCGCTTTGATCTGTGGCTCTTATGCCTATGACAACATTATGGTTTTTCAGGATCAGTTTAAAAACCATATCCTGCCGGATAAGGTACATATTCTAAACGTCTCTTTCCTGGTTCCCGATATGCGGCGTGAGTTTGGTGGCTGTGCCGGGAATATTGCTTATAACCTGAAGCTGTTGGGTGGTGAACCGTTGCCAATGGCAACCGTCGGTACCGATTTTGAGCCTTATGCACAGTGGATGGATGACTGTGGTATCAGTCGAGAGCATATCAAGGTGATTGATAATACCTTCACCGGGCAGGCCTTTATTACTACCGATATGGATGATAACCAGATCACGGCTTTCCATCCCGGCGCGATGGGGATGTCTCACGAAAATCGTGTACAGGAAGCCAAGTCTGCCAGGGTTGGTATTGTCTCTCCTGATGGGCGTGATGGCATGATTCAACATGCGGCCCAGTTTGCCGATGCCGATATTCCGTTTATCTTTGATCCCGGCCAGGGCATGCCGATGTTTGATGGTGATGATCTATTACGCTTTATGGATCAGGCGACTTATGCCACACTAAATGATTACGAGGCTCAGCTACTGGAAGATCGTACCGGTAAGTCACTGGAAGAGTTATCCAGCCTGGTGAGCGCCTTGATCGTGACTCGTGGTGGTGAAGGCTCCAATATCTACCTGGATGGTGAATACATCACGATTCCAACGGTGAAGATTTCTGCCGCGGTGGATCCAACGGGTTGTGGCGATGCTTACCGGGCCGGCCTGTTGTACGGTTTGATGAATGATATGGACTGGGAAACCACTGGCCGAATTGCTTCACTGATTGGTGGCATCAAGATAGAACATCATGGTACCCAGAATCATTCGTTTGAAATGGATGAATTTAAAGATCGCTTTAAGGAAAATTTTGGTTATACCTTCTAACAGGTAGGTACTAGAGAAAAAGGGAGCTATATAGCTCCCTTTTTTATTCAAGGCAAAGTAGTGGTAGCCAACCAATAGTGAATTAATATTCACCTTCTTTGAATACCGGCTTACTTTCATGTTCCCAGGCGGTATAGCCACCGGCCAGGCTATAGACCTCACCATATCCCATGTCCTGCAGGGTCTTGGCCGCCATGGCACTACGGCCGCCGGTGGCACAGTAAACGGCAATCGGGCGGTTACGCGCTTCACGCAGGGTGTCGTTACTTTTTGGGTAGTTCAAATCGGCCGCGGCCTCAAGGATACCGCGAGGTATCAGCAGCGCATGCTTTAAGTGGCCGTGCATGAATTCACCGGGCTCGCGCACATCTACAACCAGCAGGTTTTCTTTATCATCCTGCATCTTTAATAATTCATCGGTGGATACTTCAGTGACCTGGCCTTTGGCCTCCATCACAAAATCCATTAAACCTTTCGACATTTGGGACTCCCATGGGTCATGACTGCACGTACCGCTTACAGTACTTTGATAAAGGGTGAAATTATTCTCTTATCATCGGCTCGATGCAAGTGTCTGTTGCCACTGTTCAAACTCATCAATGGCTGGCTGGCAGGAGCTGCCGTCGCAGATCCAGGCGCGACACTCTTCGTGGCCAGCTTTTTCATCCAGTAGCCCCGGCAACGCGGATTTCTTGGTCGCGATGGCGTAACATTGACGACGGGGCTGGTATTCTTCTCGCGTGATGGCAAACCACTTTTCCAGTTCCTTCCCCTGGCCGCGTAAAATAATGGTTTCAGTTGGGTATAACCACTCTTCCAGCGCGTGCAGCAGGCTGCTGTGATTATGCGGTAGCTGTGAGGCGGCTTCCCATGTGCCTTTGAGGCACTGTTCAGCTGCCTGTAGATAGTCGCGACGTCCCAATAGGTGTCCCAGTCTTTGCAGGGCGTAGGCGGCAATGCCGTTCCCTGAGGGGATGGACTCATCCATACTGGGCTTGGTGCGATGGATCAGTGTTTCATGATCGTCGGCGGTAAAGTAGAAAGCGCCCTTGGTATGATCCCAGAAGTGAGTTAACAGCGTGTCTGCCAGCTCAATGGCGAAGCGGCAGTCTTTTGTGCGCCAGTGCGCCTGTAGCAGGGCGAGCAAGGCATCCAGCAGGTAGGCATAATCATCGAGGTAGGCCTGTAGCCGTGCCTGGCCATCTTTATAGCTTGCCAACAGGCGGCCGTTTTTCCACAGGTTTGCGTGTATGAAGTCTATGGCTTGTTGCGCGGCCTGTAAAAAGTCATCGCGTTTCAGGCGATAGGCAGCATTGGCCAGGCCCTTGATAGCCAGCCCGTTCCATGAGGTGAGGATCTTCTCATCTATGTGGGGTTGAGTACGTGCCTGTCTGGCTTGATATAACTTCTCTTTTGCCGAAGCGAGCCGTTGCTGAACATCGGTAATATGTAAACTTAATTGTTCTGCTACCTGCTCCGGTGAGACACACATGTGTGGGTACCAGTTGCCCTCAAAATTTGCCTCACGGTCAAAACCGTAGACAGGAGCAAAGACGACATACTCGTTGTTATCCAGCAGTTGTTTTACGTCATCTGGCTGCCAGACATAGAATTTGCCTTCTTCACCCTCGGTATCGGCATCTTGTGCGGAATAGAAGCCTCCTTCAGATGAGCGCATTTCAGCCAATAGCCAGCTCCCAGTCTCTTCGGTAATTCGTCTGAAGACAGGATCATTCGTGGCGGCCCAGGCATTGGCATAAAGTGATAGTAACTGGCCATTGTCATAGAGCATTTTTTCGAAGTGGGGAATCATCCACATGTCGTCGGTAGAATATCGGCAAAAGCCGCTACCTAGTTGGTCATAGATGCCGCCCGATGCCATGGCATGTAATGCAATATGGACGAGTTCCCGTGCCCGGCTATCTTCATGCCCCTCGGATTTAGTGTGCTGCCAGTGGCGCAAAAGTCGCTCGATAAATGTCGGGTGTGGGAATTTGGGGGCCTTGCCAAAGCCACCGTATTGTTGATCAAAGGCCTTTTCCAGCTCACGGCGGCAGGTATCCAGTGGCGTGGTGGTGAGCGTCGCGTGTAAATCGCCCACACGGTTGGTATTTTCCAGTGCTTCTAACAGGGACTGGTTTTGCTCGGCTATGGCCTCGCCTTGCTGATGATAGGCATCGGAAGTTTGTAGCAATATATCCCGGAAGGTGGGCATGTTGTATTTGGGCTCTTTGGGAAAATAGGTCCCGGCAAAATAGGGAAGCTGATCCGGGGTGAGAAACACGGTCAGTGGCCAGCCCCCGGGACGCTGGGCCAATAACTGGTGGGCCAGTTGATAAATCTTGTCGAGATCCGGGCGCTCTTCCCGGTCCACCTTGATGTTAATAAACCGCTCATTCATCAGCTCCGCCGTGGCCGGATCTTCAAATGACTCATGCGCCATGACATGGCACCAGTGACAGGCGGAATAGCCGATTGATAATAGTATCGGTTTACCTTGCTGACGTGCCAAATCCAGTGTCTCGCCATTCCATGGGTGCCAGTCAACGGGATTATGCCTATGTTGCTGTAGATAAGGGCTGGTTTCAGTCGCAAGTTGGTTGGGCATGGAAAAATCCAGAGTTAATGAGTCAACTATCGAAGTGTACGAATTTTTTTAATTTCATGACAATTAAGTACTATAAATCACTAAAACCAGTAAGGTTATTGAAAATTTTTGTGAACTGGTTATTATTCGCGCCTCCTTGTGATCCTATATTATTTATTTAACGATAAAAAAATATGTTGGTGGAAAGTGTCGACCTCAGTACTTTACATTGAAGATAGTCATGTAAACCATATGGTGATGGAGCGTATGATCCTGTCGCGCCCCGGTTTTGATTATCAGCATGCCAGTACTGGTCAGCGTGGCCTGGATATCCTGGAGAACATGGCGCCTGACATCGTGTTATTAGATATGAACCTGCCGGATATGCATGGCATGGATGTATACCGTCAAATTCGACAAAATCCCTCACTCTCTACTATCCCGGTTATTGCCGTTTCTGCCGACGCGATGAGGCATGATGTCAAAGCCGCTATTAAGCAGGGGCTTAGTGCCTATGTTACCAAGCCGGTAAAAATGGATAGCTTTCTCGATAATATGGATGCCGTTTTAGCCAGACACCGTTCTAAACAGTCCCCTATCCATCACGATTCCTCCCAGTGTTTCTGATATGATCCAGTGCCAAATATCTGCACTGGAACTGAGGCATGTCGGCAGCACTTTATCTAAAAAAACACGAAGAGAAGCGTCTGAAAGGCGGGCACCTGTGGATTTATTCCAATGAAATCGATAGTAAACGTAGTCCGTTAAAACAGTTTCAGCCTGGCCAGCAGGTCACGGTATTTAGTGACGCCAATAAGCCCCTGGGCAATGCCTACATCAACCCCCAAACCCTGATTTCCGCTCGCCTGTTTAGCCGTGATGCCGAGATGTGGTTAGATCGCTCCTTGCTGGTTCATCGTCTAAAGGTAGCGCTGTCGCTGCGGGAACGTCTATTCGCCAAGCCGTTTTATCGGCTGATACATGGAGATAGCGATAACCTGCCAGGGCTGGTGGTGGACCGCTTTGCTGACTACCTGGTGGTACAGATCACGACGGCAGGCATGGAGGCGGTACGAGAGGCGATCATCGAAGCCCTCGATAAGGTCATCAAGCCACAGGCGATCCTGTTTAAAAATGACGTTGGTGTACGCCAGCTGGAAGGTTTGAACCAATCGGTTGAAGTGGTGATGGGCGAGTTCCCTGAGCAGCTGGAGCTGGAAGAGAATGATACCCGTTTTGTTGTCACGCCATTGACCGGCCAAAAGACCGGCTGGTTTTATGATCACCGCATGAACCGTGCTCGCATGATGGAGTACGTTAGTGGCAAAAGGGTACTGGATCTATTTAGTTATGTAGGCGGCTGGGGCATCCAGGCTGCCAGGGCCGGAGCCGAGGATGTGCTGTGTGTGGATGCCTCTGAAGGGGCGCTGGAGCAGATGCATGCCAGTGCCAGCCTGAATGGGCTGGATGAAAAAGTCGCCAGTCTGCAGGGGGATGTCTTTGAGGCCCTGAAGGCCTTGCGTGCTGACAGGGAACGATTTGATGTGGTCATCCTTGATCCCCCTGCATTTATCAAGCGCAAGAAGGATATGGCAAAAGGGGAGCAAGCCTACGAACGGGTAAACCGTATGGCGATGCAGGTCTTGAACAAGGATGGTATCCTGATTTCGGCCTCCTGCTCGCATCATTTACACCGTGATCGTCTACCCGAGTTAATGCTTAAGGCGGCTCGGCATGTAGATCGAGACATGCAATTATTGGAAGAAGGTCACCAGGGACCGGATCATCCCATCCATCCGGCGATTCCTGAAACTCGATATATAAAAAGTTTTACCGCCCGTGTTTTACCGGTGCGATAAAACACTAAGGACAGTAAAGATAAATTTCAGGTAGAAGTATGAAGCAGTATTTAGATTTGATGCGCCATGTGCGCAATACCGGGGTAAAAAAGGAAGATCGTACCGGCACCGGTACCGTTAGTGTTTTTGGTTACCAGATGCGCTTTGATTTAAGTGAAGGGTTTCCCGTGGTGACCACCAAAAAGTTACACCTTCGCTCGATTATTCATGAGCTGTTATGGTTTCTAAAAGGTGATACCAATATTCAGTATCTTAAAGACAATGGTGTGTCGATATGGGATGAATGGGCCGATGAGAATGGTAACCTGGGGCCGGTTTACGGTTCACAGTGGCGCTCATGGCCCACACCTGCTGGTGAGCATATCGATCAAATCAGTCAGGTTGTAGAGCAACTAAAGAATAATCCGGATTCACGTCGTATTATTGTCAGTGCCTGGAATGTGGCTGAAATTGAAAACATGGCCTTGCCACCGTGTCATGCCTTTTTCCAGTTTTATGTTGCGGATGGAAAGTTATCCTGCCAGTTATACCAGCGCAGTGCCGATATTTTCCTCGGTGTACCCTTCAATATTGCCTCTTATGCTTTACTAACGATGATGATGGCTCAGGTGGTGGGATTACAACCTGGTGATTTTATTCATACTCTGGGTGATGCACATCTGTACCTGAACCACCTGGAGCAGACGGATTTGCAATTAAGCCGAGAACCACATCCATTGCCGACGATGAAGATCAATCCTGATGTGAAAGGTATCTTTGATTTCAAGTTTGAAGATTTTGAGTTGGTTGGTTATGAATCACATCCGCATATTAAAGGTGCTGTTGCCGTATGATAATTTCGTTAATCTGGGCGATGGCTGATGATCGTGTCATAGGTATTAATAACTCCTTGCCCTGGAAATTGCCGGCGGATATGAAATGGTTTCGCCAGCATACTTTGGGCAAACCTATAGTAATGGGACGAAAAACGTTCGAATCCTTTGGGGCTAAGCCTCTGCCCCAGCGTACTAATATTATTATCACCAGTGATAAAGAATATCAGGCCGATGGTGCGGTGGTGGTTCATTCTATAGATGATGCGATAAAGGCGGCAGGTGATGTGGATGAAGTGATGATTATCGGTGGTATGTCGTTTTATCGGCAGATGTTACCAAAGGCCGATAAGCTATACATGACACTCATTCATGATAAATTTAAAGGTGATGCATGGTTTCCCGAGTTTGATATATCTCCATGGCAGGAGATACACCGGGAAGATCATGAGGCGGATGAGAAGAATACTCATGCCCATAGCTTTGTGGTCATGCAACGGCGTTAAGACGAACGAGAGATATTATGGCAAATTCACTGCAGGATCAGTTTCTAAAGGCCGGGCTGGTAGATAAAAAGAAGGCCAACAAGGTAAAGCAACAAAAGCATAAGCAAAAGAAACAGAAAGTTGCCAAGGGCACTGTGGTCGTAGATGAAAACAAACTTTTGGCACAAAAGGCGATGGAAGAAAAGGCCGAGAGAGATAGAGAGTTAAATCGCCAGAAAAAAGAAGAGGAAGAACGCAAGGCCATAGCTGGACAAATTCGACAGTTAATTAGTATGAATGCCCAGGCCAGGGATAATGCTGAGATAGCCTATAATTTTTCTGATGCCGGGGTGGTAAAAAAGATCTATGTCACCGAAGTACAGCAGCAGCAAATCATCAGTGGTCGCCTAACCATCGTCAGGCTTGATGAGAGTTATGAGCTAGTTCCATCTATCGTTGCGGAAAAGATAAAACAACGTGATGATTCTTACATTATTCTACAAAATGACAAAGACTCAGAAGTTACCGAGCAGGATGATCCTTACGCGGATTATCAGGTTCCGGATGACTTGATGTGGTAGAAATGGAAAAGCAACATCATACGCATTATCACGATATTCCCTCATACGAGACCAGGGATGGCTCAGAAATCAGGGAGTTGATGCACCCCCAGCATCATGCGGTCAACCATCAAAGTCTGGCAGAGGCCATTGTGCGACCTGGTTGTGAAACCAGGCTACACCTCCATCACCGTTCAGAAGAGCTGTATTACATTACACAAGGCGAAGGCCAGATGACATTGGGGGAAGAACATTTCTGCGTGAGTAAAGGTGACACGGTTTCAATTTTACCCGCTATGCCTCATTGCATTGCCAATATTGGTCAAGAGGACTTACACATTTTATGTTGTTGTAGTCCCGCATATTCGCATGACGACACACAACTATTAGATTAGCGGTGAACCAAACCCCGTTAGCAATGCCCTTCTATTTTAACCGCAACAATAATTTCTGACGCTTCCATTTCTATATATTCGTTCGCCTGTGAGTAATGGCTAAATCCGATAATATTTAAGCATATTATGATATAAAGTATGCGCTGGATATTGTGTGAGAATTTCATATTATTACTCCTGTATAAGTATAAAAATATTGGCAGAACTTGCTCTTGGATACAGATTAGCCAGTTTGTAGATGTTATTTGCGGCTTAACTCTGAAGGTAAAACGACGATTATCCAACGGTGAAACGATGATCGTGGATTTCCGCTTTTCAAATTACAGAGGCAGTAATGCAGGATTCAAATAAGTCTGTTGTTAAGTCCACGCACAAATTGTTATATGTTGCAGGATGGGAGGTCGATCCAGCACTTAGCCGAATGAATAAAGGTGATCTGGTCGTCAAACTGGAGCCCAAGGTGATGGAGCTACTGCTATGTCTGGTTAGCCGACCCGGTGAGGTTTTTACCCGGGAGGAGATAGAGGCGCAAGTATGGGCGGGCATGGTGGTGGGATATGACTCGTTAACCAGTGCCATGATCAAATTGCGTAAAGCCTTTGGTGATGATCCTCACCATCCCAGGGTAATAGAAACGGTATCCAAAAAAGGCTATCGGTTAATTTGTGAGGTCAATTTAGCTGAAGCTGAACAACATTCACCCACGACTATTAATAATGTGGATGCAGAAGTGGCAAGTGTCAATGAAGCTAAATTGTCGGCCAGAAAAAATCTAAATTATATTCTTGCTATATCATCTTTTTTAGTTGCTCTCATCGTCCTGATTTTTGTATCCGATACCAGCTCATTCTTTGGTGATACTGTATCGGAAATAAATAGTGATAAGAAGTCTATCGCAGTACTTTCATTTCAGAGTTTGAATAAGGATCCTGTGCATGAAGACTTTGTAGATGGTATATCACAGGATATTATTACTGATCTGTCACGCATATCAAAAATGTTTGTCATATCATCCACGTCATCATTCAAGTATAAAGGTCAGGATATTAGTCCCGAGATAGTAAGAAATGAGCTAGGTGTAGATTATATGCTACAGGGAAATATAAGAACCATAGGTGAGCAGATCAGGATTAATGCACATTTAGTTGATACGAATACAGGTTACCAAATTTGGGCCGAGCGTTATGATCGGGAGAAAAAAGATATTTTTCTGGTACAGGATGAGTTAACAAGAAATATTGTTAATGCACTTGAATTAAAGCTCACTTCCAGGGAAGAAGAACTACTGATTGATAAACCGGTTAGTAATTTTGAAGCATATGAACTATTCATAAAAGGACAACGTTTATTTCGTGAGCGAACACAAGACGCTAATAAGGAAGCGCAAATAGCCTTTAAAGAAGCCATCAAATTAGATCCCTATTTTGCTCGTGCCTATGGTTCATACGCTGTCTCTATGGCCGCGGATTATCGTCGTGGCTGGGCGGAGTATCCTACAGAATCACTCGATCGAGCACTCCACCTGGCGAGGCAAGCAGTAGAGCTGGATCAATCACAACCCCATACACATTGGGCGTTGGGGTATGTGCATTTATTTAGAAAGGAGTATGAACAGGCGGCTGAACATGTACAAATGTCGATTAAAATAGCTCCTAGTTATGCTGATGGTTATGGGATGCTGGCATTTATCAATAATCACCTGGGTAAGGCGGATAAGGCCATTGATCAGGTTCAAAAGGGTATGAAACTTAATCCATATTATAGCTGGGATTACCCTTTTAACTTGGGATGGGCCTATTATACTGTGGGGGAATATGAAGAAGCGGTTGAAGCATTAGAGAAAGCCAAGCAACGAAATGAAAATGTAGTATATGTTCGATTGTATCTTCTTGCTAGTTACTTGCGATTAGGACGTGTTGATGATGCAGAATGGGAGGCCGAGCAGCTACAAATTATTGCTCCTAATATGACAATAAGTCATTTAAACAAAGTGCATACGATCCGTGAAGGTGTAATAAAACAGTCGTTCTTCAATGATCTAAAGCAGGCGGGAATTCCACAATAACTAACGGCTATTATTACGTGTTTGCTTTAGGGATTTCCAGCCAAAAAGTAGAGCCTGTACCTACTTCACTGATTGCGCCGACATTACCTTCCATGCTTTCTATGATTTCTTTAGTAATCGAGAGTCCTAGACCTGCACCTAATATATTGCTGTTCTCATAATTAAGGCGAGAAAATGGTATGAATAACTGTTTCAGCTTATCACTCGGAATACCATCACCATCGTCGATGACCGACACTCTGATCATGTTTCCGCAGTCTTGATAATTTATTTTAACATGACCGTTGCTTCGACCATATTTAATAGCATTAGAGAGATAATTCAGTATGCATTGCTTTAGCTTTGTATAGTCAGCCAGGGCAAAAATAGGAGGAGAGGAGGCCTTTTGTGTTTTACAGCTGATAGTAATATCTCGATCATTTGAAAGTGGTTGGCATAGGTTGCAGCACTCTTCCAGTAGGTTAATTATATTTATGCTTTCTATGGTGAACTCCATCTGGCCTGATTCGATTTTTGATAGATCCAGTACATCATTGATTAATTCCAGCAGGTGCCAACCCGATTTTAGCATCGATTCTATGGAGTCCTTTTGATCAGGATCGGAAACTTCGACATTTAGTAACTGGGCATATCCCAGTATAACATTTAAAGGTGTACGTAATTCATGGCTCATAGAAGAGAGAAACTGACTTTTAGCTTTGTTAGCAGATTCTGCTTCTTGCTGTGCGTGTTTGGCTTCAGATAATGCATTCTCAAGCTGGGTTACATCTGAACCTGTACCACGATAACCTATGAAATTCCCTCGTCGATTGAATACTGGCTTTCCATTCAAGCTAACACGATACGTTTTATTGTCGGCATCGGTCACATCGTAGCGAAAATCACGAAACGGCTTATGTGATTCCATGATCTGTCGATGCTTACCCCAGGTCTCGTTGGGAATTCCTATGGATTTATCCGTGACATATTCCCAACGAGTTTTACCAATTATATCTTCAGCCTTAATATTGGCTATAGTAAAAAACAGGTCCGATACATAGGTAAATCTAAGGTTCTTATCCATCTCCCATACCCAGTCAGAAGCGGTATCCGTAAAATCCTTAAATCTTTCTTCATTGATAAGCAGGGAGGATTCATGTTTGTCATGCAGGTGTACAAGGTAGAGAATAAGTATCGATACAAGCAGCCATGTTAAAACATAGATGCTATTGTTATAAAACCAGTCTTTAAAAATTATCTGACTATCTTCTGAAATGCTGACAATAATTCTGTTTGATGCTGGTATATATTCAGGGATAATATCTGTGGCAGTAATATGATAATGCCCATTTTGAGTTTTTATTATTGATGTGATTGGTTCAATATGCTGGTTTAAGTTTAATAAGTCTCTAATATAATGGTTATTTACTTGAGTGAGACGGTTGCTGTTGACCATGCTTGAATCAGATAGGATTGAACCATCACCATTGATTAGTTGGATTTTCTGCGTCTCTGTTGTTAACAGGGCTTTAAGTATACTATCTATATATTCCAGGTTTATCGTCGATACAGCCAACCATTTAAGATTTCCATTCTTATCAGGAATGGCCTTGTTTAGAAACATAATATATGTTCCCAGGATACCTTCGATTGGCTTGCCAAGAAATAACAGGCTTCTATCAGGCATGTTCTGTGCTTCTAAAAAGTAGCTAGCGTTAGACCTGTCACGCCCTATTATTTGAGGAATGGTGGATTGCTCGATTACACCAGTATGACTGTCTATTAT